>CALMBF010000101.1 GCA_937860145.1 uncultured Geobacter sp. | reverse complement strand
GGGCGGTTCACGGCTCGGCGGCGAGGCGATCGTCGCTCTCCGGCGGTCCCTGGCCACCGGCCGGTTCGGCCAGGTCAGCTTCCCGCAACGGGAGCTGGCCGAGGCCGAAGCATACCTGGAGGCATTCATTTCCGCGAATGTGCAGCGTCCGCTGAAATCACGGGCGTTTCTGCGGCTTTCTCCTTGACAAAAAGGGGTGAAAGGCTTTAATTGTCCTTAATTTGCGTCGGGAGGCCATGTCCGGACCGTTCTGCCGGGGTGCCGGGGCCCGAGGGAGAGTTACCGTGCGATTTTTTCCATATCCAGCGTTTGTCTGTCTGGTGATGTCGGGGTGTGCCGGCGGCGACCTGCTCGTGCAGCGCCAGGGGAGCATGGAGGGGCGCATCAACCAGATGATGCAGGTGCAGAATGGTGCGACTGTCCAGATTGCCGAGATGTCCGTGCAGATCAGGGAGCTGAAGGAGCAGGTCGCCCGCCAGGCGGCTGCCGAAAAAACCGCCGCGGCCGAGCTTGCCGCACTGCAGGAGAAGGTCAAGGTCCTTTCCCGGCGGATGGAGCAGAGCGAGGCGGAATCCCTGAGCCTGTCCGCGTCCAGGATCGAACTGGTCAACAACGAGACCGACGGCGAAAACCGCGAGGAGAAGGTCCAGGCCGCCTACATGCGGGCTTTCGGCCTGTTCAGCGCCGACAACTACGATGCGGCTGCCGCCGCTTTTGCCGAGTTCATCTCCACCTACCCGGAAAGCGCGGATGCGATCAACGCCCGCTACTGGCTGGGAGAGTGTCATTTTGCCGCGGGTCGCTTCACCCAGGCCATCGAGGCATACGCCAAGGTGCTGGATTCCAGGCCATCCCCCCGGAGAGGGTCTGAGGCCATGCTGAAGACCGGCCTCTCCTGGTACGGCCTGAATGAACGGGAAAAGGGGGATGCGACGCTGCGTGCCTTGGTGGAGAAGTACCCCGGGAGCGAAGCCGCGGCCAGGGCGAGCGAGAAGCTTGCGCACAACTGAAAACAGACCGGTTCAACTGCCGGTAGCATGGAGAGAGGGGAAACCAGTTCCCCCGGAGTCGGAACAACAAGAATCTGAGAGGTGTCCATGAAAACAGTAACATGTGCAGCACTGACCTTCGCCCTCCTTGCCACTCTTTGTGCCGGTGCAGTGGCCCTGGGTGCGCAACAGGCCGAACCGACCGTCTACATCATCAAGAAGGGGGATACCCTCTGGGGATTGTCGAACCGTTTCATGAAAGATCCGTACTACTGGCCCAACCTCTGGGCACGCAATCCCGAACACATCGTCAATCCCCACTTCATCTTCCCCGGTCAGAAACTGCGGGTCTACGCCGACCGGCTGGAGGTCGAGCCGGTGAAGAAGGCCGAGCTCCCGCCGGCCGCCGCGCCGGTTCCACAGGCTGAGCCCGCTGCCACCTCCGGCGAGACGAAGGAGCAGGCGGAAGCCCCCGTGCCCGAGCGGCATTTCACCGTCAACGGCAGCGAGGGGTTCATTGCCGGCAGCAGCTTCAAACCCTCCGGGTACATCATTGCCGGCCAGCACAACCGGCAGATCTATGCCGAGGACGACCTGATCTACACCGATATCGGTCGCAACCTGGGGGGGAAAGTCGGCGACCGCTATACCATCTATAAAAACTATGGACCGGTCAGCCACCCCCTCACCAACCAGATCCTCGGTTACCGGGTTGCCGCCCTGGGGACCCTGCAGTTGACCGAGATAGAAAACAGGAGCTCCAAGGCGCTGATTACCTCATCGTTCATGGAGATCGAGCCGGGCTCCTCCCTGGCGCCGTACCGGAACATGAGAAAAGAGGTGAGCCTCAGGGCGGCCGATCTGGACCTGAGCGGTTACATCGTCGAGACCCGTACCGGCAACAAGGCCATCGCCACCGGCGATGTGGCCTACATCGATCTCGGGGAGAAACAGGGGATCAAGGTCGGGAACCTTCTGTACGTGGTCCGCAAGGCGGAGACCGAGATCAAGTACTATTCGGGCGTTGACTACGATCTCCCCGTGGATGTGCTCGGCGCCGTCGTCGTGGTGGAAACCGGCGACAACACCTCCACTGCCCTGGTAGTGAAGAGCATTGACACCATCTACAAGGGCGACAGGGTCGAAATGAAGAAAGGGCACTGAGCCCCAGGGCCACGATGGACGACTACTACCACTGGTTTGCCCTGCGCTGCGTACCCCACGTGGGCAACGTCACCTACCGCCGGTTGCTGGAAACATTCGGTTCGCCCGCCAGGGTGCTGGCCGCCTCCCCGGACGAGCTTGCCGGGACCAAAGGGGTCGGCCCGGCGGCGGTAGCATCCATCGCACGTCATGACTATCGTCGGGCTGCCGAGCTCGAGGCGGAGGCTTTTGCCCGGAGCGGCGCCCGACTGGTCACCTTGCTGGATGACGACTATCCCCCCCTGCTGAAAGAAATCCCCGACCCTCCCCCCAGGTGCGATACGGTAATAAAGGCTCTCACCGCC
>CALMBF010000100.1 GCA_937860145.1 uncultured Geobacter sp. | reverse complement strand
TGATCATCGGCGGCGTCATCGCCCCGATCTTCTTCAACACCGCCCAGGACTCCGGTGCCCTCCCCCTCAAGGCCGACGTGACCAAGATGAACGACGGCGACGTCATCACCATCAATACCAAGAAGGGTGAGATCTTGAGCGAGAAGGGAGAGGTCATCTCCACCTTCAAGATCAGCCCGAACACCCTGGCTGACGAGTTCCGCGCCGGCGGCCGCATCCCGCTGATCATCGGCCGCGCCGTCACCGACAAGGCACGCGCAGCCCTCGGCCTTGGTGCCACCGACGTCTTCACCCTTCCGGTCAACCCGACCCCCAAGGCAGACCAGGGGTACTCCCTTGCCCAGAAGATGGTCGGCAAGGCCTGTGGCGTCACGGGTATCCTCCCCGGCACTGCCTGCGAGCCGAAGATGACCACCGTCGGTTCCCAGGACACCACCGGTCCCATGACTGCCGACGAACTGAAGGAACTGGCCTGCCTCAAGTTCCTCTCCCCCATGTTCATGCAGTCCTTCTGCCACACTGCCGCCTATCCGAAACCGGCGGACGTGAAGATGCACAAGAACCTCCCCAAGTTCATCATCGAGCGGGGCGGCGTACCCTTGAAGCCGGGCGACGGCGTTATCCACTCCTGGCTGAACCGTCTCCTCCTCCCGGACACCGTCGGGACCGGCGGCGACTCCCACACACGTTTCCCCATCGGGATATCCTTCCCGGCCGGTTCCGGCCTGGTTGCCTTCGCCGGCGCCATGGGGTTCATGCCGCTGGATATGCCCGAGTCGGTGCTGGTCCGCTTCAAGGGGAAGCTCAATCCGGGCATCACCCTGCGGGATGTGGTCAACGCCATCCCTTACTGGGCCATCAAGCAGGGGAAACTGACCGTGCCCAAGAAGAACAAGATCAATATCTTCAACGGCCGGATCCTGGAGATGGAAGGTCTGCCCGACCTCACCGTCGAGCAGGCATTCGAACTCACCGATGCCGCTGCCGAGCGTTCCGCCGCTGCCGGCTGCATCCAGCTCTCGAAAGAGTCGGTTGCCACTTACCTCCGCTCCAACGTGGCCCTCATGAAGCAGATGATCACGGACGGCTACCAGGATGCCCAGACCCTTCAGAACCGGATCGACGCGGTCAACGCCTGGTTGGCCAAGCCGGAGCTGCTGGAGGCTGACAAGAACGCCGAAGCGACCGGCGCCTATGCCGACGTTATCGAGATCGACCTGGCCGAGATCACCGAGCCGATCCTTGCTTGCCCGAACGACCCGGACGACGTAAAGCTCCTCTCCGAGGTGGCCGGCACCCCGATCCAGGACGTGTTCCTCGGTTCCTGCATGACCAACATCGGCCACTTCCGCGCTGCCGCCGAGATCTGGCGCGGCCTGAAGTTCAACCCGGACGTCCGTACCTGGATCTGTCCGCCGACCCGCATGGATCAGCAGCAGCTGAAGGACGAAGCCTACTTCTCCATCTACAGCGCCTTCGGCGCACGGATCGAGATCGCCGGCTGTTCCCTCTGCATGGGGAACCAGGCACGGGTACCGGACGGTGTGAACATGTTCTCCACCTCCACCCGGAACTTCGACGACCGGATCGGTGACGGCGCCAAGGTGTTCCTCGGCTCCGCCGAGCTGGGCGCGGTTGCCGCCACCATGGGCAAGCTCCCGACGGTTGCCGAGTTCATGGCTGTCTACAAAGAGAAGGTCGAGCCGAAGAAAGAGGCGATCTACAAGTACCTCCAGTTCGACGAAATGCCCGAGTACAAGTAGTAGGCGTATCCGTTCCTGTTAGTGTAAAGGCCCACCGGGATTCCCGGTGGGCCTTTTTTTTCATAGGGCATCGACCGCAGGAGCCGCGTAACGGCTGGAAAAGGTCGATGGATTCGGGATGAAGAGCGCAGGCAGGGTCGGTCTGCTGTCAATGGCAAGGTCCGGGGACGCATCCTCTGCACCCCCGGACCTCACATGCGAGTCACTGCTTTATGACACAGTCGATGATGGCGTTGATTCTGCGGTTTTTCTGACGGCCCTCGGGGGTGCTGTTATAGGCGATGCGCCTGGTGTAACCGTACCCCTTTGCTTCGAGGCGGGACTTCTCGATGCCGAAGTTCCCGACCAGATAGTTGACGACGGTTTCAGCCCGCTGCTGGGACAGCTTCATGTTGTAGTCGTAGCTCCCCACGTTGTCCGTATGCCCCTCGATGACGGCTGTCGTGGTCGGGTACTGCTTCATGTATTCACCGACCTTGGCTATTTCATCCTTGTATTGCGGCTTGATATCTGCCTTCCCCGTATCGAACTCCATGTTGAGGTTTATGCAGAGGCGGTCGGGCGGGGTCACCTTCTTGATGTCGAAGGCACAGTCGATGATCGCCTCGATACGGCGGTTCGCCTGTTTTCCCGCGTCGGTGGCATTGTCGGCAACCGGTCTCGTCATACCGTACCCCACCGCGGTAAGCCGGGAGCGTTCGATGCCGTACTTTTCGACAAGATGGTTCACGATGCTTTCCGCCCGGCGCTGGGAGAGACCCCTGTTGTATTCGGCATCACCCACATTGTCCGTATGTCCCTCGATGACAGCCGTGGTAGTGGGGTACTGTTTCATGAAGTTACCCACCTTGGCAATTTCGTCATGATATTGTGGCCTTATTTCCGCCTTGTCCACGTCGAATTCCGTGTGGAGGGTGATACAGTACTTGAAGTGTTCGGGAGTCGGTTCTGCCGCGGGGATTGGCGGAAGCGGTTCCTCCACGACCGGCGGAGGCTCGACTGGCGGTGGAGGTGTTTTCATGACCTGCGCGGGGCAGAGGGCGTTGGCCTTGGCTTTTGCCTCGTTCGCCATGGCTATAGCTTCTCTCGTAAAACAGGCCCGGTACGTGTTGAATGCCTTGTCTTTCATATCCTCCGCATCCTTGAACTCCTTGGGGCACTGCTGGTTTTTGCCAGCCTGCCGTGCCGAATCGACCGCCCGGTCAGCTTCCGGCAGTTCCTTGTGGATGTAGTAGCCGTTGATATCTTTGTACCTGTTGACCTCGTACCCCGAACAGCCGGACAGAGCGGCGATACTGAAGGCGCATGCCACCGCACCGATGATTCTCGTGATATGAGAAAGTTTCATACCCTGTGTCTCCTTTCCTGGTAGTTGTCCCGTTTCTGGCGTGATAAGGTGATGAGATTAGTCAAATATTATTGTAGCAGCCTTTCCGGGTATGACAAGGAGGGACAGGGAGCCGGGAGCCGTGTTGTCCTTCAGCCAGATGGTCAGTTTTTCATTCTGTCGGGCAAATAGGTTTCCATCTGTGGTAAACTAAACTCAATCCAGCTCCTGATACGGACAAGGGGAAGGGAAAACGGCGGTGCAGTGATGCCGCTTCCCTCCCGACGCAACTCTCTGAGGTACATCATGGTGATACGACAGCTGTGCAACACTGCTTTTTCCCTGGTAATCGGTCTGATGCTCCTGGGGCCTGTCCCTGCCCAGGCAATCCCTAAAACGGGTCAACCCCTGCCTGCGTTCGACGTGACCACCCCCAGCGGTCAGCGGGTGACCAACCAGAACTACAGCGGGCGGGTCCTGCTCCTTGCGTTTTCCACCGACTATTGCAGCGCCTGCAAGAAAGCTGTCCCCGCTCTCGGCAGGCTGGCTGCCAGGTACGGCAAGCAGGGGTTCCATGTGCTCGGCATGCTCAGCGGTTTCGGCATGGATAACGATGATCTCAAGGAGTACACGAAAACCTACGCCGTCACCTATCCGATGGCGCTCTTTGAACAGAAGTTCGCGTCGGAGCAGTTCGGTATGATATCGGTTCCCTATTTCATCCTTGCCGGCAAGAAGGGCGCTGTTGCCGGTATCTACTACGGCTATTCCGACGGGACCATGAAGCAGATCGAAGACCAGGCCAGGAAACTGCTGGCCGAATAACCATCACTGATGTCGCCATGTCCCCTTATACTGCTCCTTTTCGGTGATTCACCGGAACTCACCTTCCCGGACACCTCCACGTGCACCAACAACAGTTGACCGAAATATCCGCATGGTTCCAACGGTTTGTCGCAACGTTCCGGGCAGGATCCCCTGCCGGGCAGCGCAATTACGACCTCAAAGTCGAGCACACCCTCAGGGTCTGCGAGATTATGGAGAGGTTGTCGGCATCACTGGATCATTCGCCCGAGGAGAGATCACTGGCGTCTGCCATCGCCATCTGCCACGATGTCGGTCGTTTTCCCCAGTACAGGGATTTCGGCACCTTTAACGACGCGACCTCTACCAATCATGCGGCCCTGTCGGTGCAGACGCTTATCAACGAAGGGGTGCTCGCCGTACTGGATGACGACAGCCGGGGTCTGCTGGTGCAGTCGGTCGCTCTTCACAATGCGTTTGTCCTCCAGGGGGATCTCCCTCCCCATGCCCGACGTTTCGCCCTGCTGATCCGGGACGCCGACAAGCTGGACATATGGCGGGTCATGATCGAATACTGCACCGCACCGCGCGAAGAGCGGGCCTCGGCGGTCATCTGGGAACTTCCCGACACCGGTTCCTGTTCGGACCGCGCGCTGGAAGAGGTCGCGGCCGGAAGGATGCTAAACCGCTCGCTGCTTAAGACCGTGGACGATTTCAAGCTCCTGCAGCTCTCCTGGGCGTTCGATCTGAACTTCAGCGAATCATTTCGCATGGTGCTGGAACGCGGGTATCTGGAGACCCTTGCAGACCTGCTTCCCGATCAGCCCGGCTGTCGGGAGGCGGTAGCCGCTGTACGCGACCACGTTCGCAGCAGAGGGGCAAAGCAGGGCCGTCGCCCGTAAAAGCTCTGCAGCATGGTGGATATCTCTAGCACCAGTGCGTCATCAGCACTGCTTCTCCTCCGGTCAATCATGGTATAATCAAGGTGTGAAAGCACAAAAGCATCATGAGGAGAGAGGTGATGACCATGCTGGTCTATCTGCTTGTTCTAGCCGCGTTAGTGGTTGTCATGTATGCGGTCCAGTTTTGGGAATATAAGCACACGCAGCACTGATACGTATCGGTACTGCCTCTGCCATGAAACAAGGAAAGCCCGCAACGTCGCGGGCTTTCCTTGTTTTGTGCTCCAGGGGTACTCCGGAGCAATGCTCTGCATCCCGTCCCCGGCCTATGTCGCTCCGAAACGCTGACGCACATCGGCTGGCGCCAGGTCGAAATGGGAGAACTCCATGGTGAAAGTACCCCGTCCCTTGGTGGCGCTGCGCAGATCGGTCATGTAGCCGAACATCTCGGAGAGGGCGACCCGCGCCCGTATCACCTCCATCTCACCGCGCACCTGCATCCCCTCGACCTTGCCGTTTTTTTGCTGAAGGGAGCCGATGACCCGCCCGGCATATTCGGCAGGGACGAGCAGTTCAAGGGCCATGACCGGCTCGAGGAGTGTGGGGTTCCCCTCCCTGGCTGCACGTGCGACCCCTCTCCGGGCCGCGGCGCTCAGCCCGAGGTCGGTGCCTGTGCCTGCTCCAGGTTGAAGGGGGGACGATGAGACGTTCACCTCCAGGTCGACGAGTGGATACCCGGCCAGCGGTCCGGAGGTGCAGACCTGT
Source organism: uncultured Geobacter sp. (assembly GCA_937860145.1). Lineage (GTDB taxonomy): Bacteria > Desulfobacterota > Desulfuromonadia > Geobacterales > DSM-12255 > CALMBF01. The sequence goes on along the minus strand of CALMBF010000100.1, from coordinate 9,894 downwards.
TCAATGCTCGAGGTGAGGACGGTGGTCAACTCCGGGGGGAGTGCGTTGTCACTGTCAACGGGCAGGCTCACGCGCAACCCCGCGCCGCGGAAGAGGGGGGTGAGGGAGAAGGTCAGTTCGCCGCCAAGGACTTTTCCCTCCAGTTCGCAGCGGAAGGGTTCGCGGTGCTCGACGGGGCGGGTGAGGGTCTCCCGGTAGACGACCTGGGGGCGTCCGGTCTTTACCCGAACGTCGAATTCCCGCACCAGCCTGTCGATGACTATCTCCAGATGCAGTTCTCCCATGCCGGAGAGGATGGTCTGGCCGGTCTCCGGATCCTCCCGCACGCGGAAGGTAGGGTCTTCCCACTGCAGTTTTTCCAAGGCTGCTAGGAGTTTTTCCCGGTCGCTTGCCCCTCTCGGTTCCACCGCCAGGGAGACGACCGGTTCGGGTACGGAGAGACCGGAGAGCAGCAGGGGGTGCTGGGGGGCGCAGAGGGTATCACCGGTGAGCGCTTCACGGACCCCTGCCGCAGCAACGATGTCCCCCGCCCGTGCCTCGTCCAGCCCTTCGCGCCGGTGGGCATGCATGCGGAACAGCCGGGGAATCCGTTCCCTGCAGCGGCGGGTACTGTTCCAGACCTCGTCGCCGGCATGCAGGGTGCCCGCATAGATGCGCAGATAGGTCAGCTTGCGCCCCTCGTCCGACTGGACTTTGAAGGCCATGGCACAGAGGGGAGCACCCGGGTCGGGTGCTATCTCTTCGGCGTCACTGCCGTCATCTGGGTGCCGGGCTATCATCGGTGTCGAATCAAGGGGTGAGGGAAGGTAGGCACCGATGGCGTCAAGGAGCGGTTGTATCCCCTTGTTGCGGAGCGCCGCACCGAGAAGCACCGGGAAGAGCCGGCATTCAAGGGTTCCGCGGCGAAGAGCAGCCTGGAGACGATCGGCCTGAACGTCTCTGCCCGTCAGGAAATCGGTCATGATCGTGTCATCGAAATCGGCTGCTGCTTCGACCAGTTGTTCCCGCGCCGTCCGCACCTCCTCGATCATGTTGTCGGGGAGCGGCCCCTCCAGTACCGTGCTCCCCTGGTCCGTTTCGTTGAACGTGAGCGACCTGCGGGTCAGCAGGTCGACGACCCCGCGGAACGCGCCCTCCACCCCCAGGGGGAGTTGGGTCAGGACGGGCTGGGCGCGGAGCAGTTCGGCCATCTGCGCCACAACCGCCCGGAAATCTGCACCGATGCGATCCATCTTGTTGATCAGGCAGACACGGGGGACTTTGTAGCGGTCTGCCTGGCGCCAGACCGATTCGCTCTGGGGCTGAACCCCCTCAACGGCGCTGAAGATGGTTACCGCACCATCGAGCACCCTCAGCGACCGTTCTACCTCGATGGTGAAGTCGATATGGCCGGGTGTGTCGATGAGGTTGAACCACCAGGATTTCCAGCGGCAACTGGTGGCGGTGGCGGTAATGGTGATGCCGCGCTCCTGCTCCTGTTCCATCCAGTCCATGGTCGCCAGCCCTTCATGGACCTCTCCCGTCTTGTGGATCTCACCGGTGTAGAAGAGTATCCGTTCCGAGACGGTGGTTTTGCCGGCATCGATGTGGGAGATGATGCCGATGTTGCGGATGGCCTGTATCGGGGGGGTGGTCATGGCGCCTCGCGATGAGGGGGGTTAGTGTGTGCCGCCCGGAAGCTGGGTACGTGATGCCAGCAGGGCAGGATGAGTGATTTCCCCCCCGTGGACATTAAGGGCGCTCCTCAGCTCCGGTGAACTCCGGAGAGCTTCCTCGACCCCCGACCGTGCCAACTGGCGTACGTACGGCAGGGTAACGCTGGTCAGGGCAACGGTCGATGTGTGGGGGTAGGCACCGGGCATGTTGGCCACGCAGTAATGGAGGATGCCGTCGACTTTGAAAACCGGGTCATCATGGGTCGTGGGATGGCTGGTCTCGGCGCATCCCCCCTGGTCGATAGCCACGTCGACGATCACTGCTCCCCGGCGCATGCCGGCAAGCATCTGCCGGTCGACGACAACGGGCGTCCTTCCCCCCGTGGCATAGAGAGCCCCGATGACAAGGTCTGCTTCGACAATCTCCTTGTCAAGGGCGGCGCTGGTCATGAAGCCGGTCCTGATCCGTGAGTGGAATTCCTGTTCCAGGGCCCGGAGCCGCTCGGGCCCTCGGTTGAGCACCACCGTCTCCATTCCCAGTCCGACTGCGGTGCAGGCGGCATTCCTGCCGACTGTCCCCGCGCCGAGGATCACCGCCCTGGCCGGCCGCACGCCCGGAATCCCGGTGGGGAGTATCCCGCAGCCACCGAGGAATCGTTGGAGATAGTAACTGCCGATGAGGGGGGCCATGCGTCCGGCGACCTCGCTCATTGGGGTGAGCAGCGGGGTGCCGCCATCCCTTACCAGTGTTTCATAGGCAAAGGCGGTGACTCCCCGGGCAAGGAGGAAGTCGGTCAGGGGTCTGTTGGGGGCGAGGTGCAGGTAGGTGAACAGGATCTGTCCTTCCCGCAGCAGGTCGTATTCGGTGGGAAGGGGCTCTTTTATCTTGATCAGCAGTTCCGCGCTCCCGAAGAGCGTCGCGCGGTCGACCGGCTCACCTCCCGCAGCAGCATAGCTTGCGTCGTCGTAGCCGCTGCCGACGCCGGCGCCATGTTCCACCAGCACCCGGTGACCATCGACGCGCAACTGGCGGACCCCCTCCGGAGTCAGGCCGACGCGGTATTCGTGGGACTTGATCTCCCTGGCGACACCTATGATCATGGTTCACCCCTTTACCCTGCGGTTGCCGTTCATGCGTTCACAGCCCCTCTGGTGCCGCACGACGGCTCATGAAGAGGATTGTACCATATTATAAGGGAATGTCCGGTGGTGCCAGGCGATGCTCTGCCCGCTGGTACACGGGTGGTAGCCTTCTGCTCGTAACGGCTCAGCCATAACGGAAATTGTCCAGACGGATAAAAGATGCTAGGTTATGTCGTTGACAACGATACTGACAGTGGAGAGGAGTAGGGATGCTGACCATACGGCTGAAGAAAAACGAGGAGCGGCGCATCAGGAGTGGTCACCCCTGGGTGTTCAGCAACGAAATCGAGAGGATCGAGGGGGCCCGGGAAACGGGCGCTGCCGCGGAACTGTACGATGCGGGGGGGACTCTGGTCGGATGCGGTTATTACAATCCCCATTCACTCATCGCTTTCAGGCTCCTGTCGCGCCGCCGTGAGGATATCGACAGCGTCGGATTCTACGAGGAGCGGATCAGGGCAGCCCTGGCCCACCGGCAGGGGATCTACCCGGGGATGGCCACGCTGCGGGTCGTCTACGGGGAAAGCGACTACCTACCCGGACTGGTGGTCGACAAGTATGGCGACTACCTGTCCCTGCAGATCCTTTCCGCCGGGATGGAGAGCCGGCGGGAGGTGCTGCTGGAGGCGCTGGAGCGGATTTTTTCCCCTGCCGGGATCATCGCCCGCAACGATGTGGCGGTGCGCGGCCTGGAGGGGCTTGCCGAGACGGTGGAGGTGCTGTCCGGCGACATTCCCGATCAGGTGGAGATGGAGGAGAACGGTCTCCGTTTCATGGTTGACCTGCGCCATGGGCAGAAGACCGGCGGTTTCCTCGATCAGAAGCAGAATCACCTGCTCCTGAAGGATATCTGCCCTGACCGGAAGGTCCTGGACTGCTTCTGCTACTCGGGGAGCTGGGCCGTACATGCCGGCCGCTTCGGCGCAGCATCGGTCCTGGGGCTGGACATATCGGCTCCGGCAGTGGCCATGGCAGCTCGCAATGCCGCCCTCAACGGGGTTTCCGACGGGGTGCGCTTCGAAGAGTGCGACGCGTTCGACCGGTTGCGGAGCCTGAGGGCCGAGGGGGAGCGGTACGGGGTGGTTGTCATGGACCCTCCCGCCTTCGTGAAGAGCCGCAAGAACATTGCCGAGGCAACCAAGGGGTATCTGACCGTCAACCGCCGCGCCCTGGAGCTGCTGGAGCCCGGCGGATACCTCATAACCTGCTCGTGCTCGTATCACATGGGGCGCGAGGCGTTTCGCGACATGCTGGTCCAGGCGTCCCGCCTTGCCCGGTGCGACCTCCGGCTGGTGGCTACCTGCTCCCAGGCGCCCGACCATCCGGTGCTCCTGTCGTTTCCCGAGTCGGAGTACCTGAAGTGCTTTGTCCTGCAGGTGGTCGGCTAGGGGGACGAGGGGCGGAGCCCGGTGCTACGGAACGTGGTAGCTCCCCTCCGTGCAGATGATGAGCCCTTCCTCGACCATCTTCGCGAGGTTGGGAGCGACCCTGTCATGCTCTCCGCTGAACAGGGAGAGCAGGTCGGCAATGGCGATGCCGGGGTGGGCGAGGATCTCCCTGAGGAGGGCACTGCGCAGTTGCCGGTTTGAACCGGCAAAGGGTGACTGGCGGAGATGGTGGGCGCTTTTGCGTGAGGGGTTGACACCGTGCCGTTTCAGCACGGCACCGTAATCCATGAGGGCATTGTACCACTCCCGGGGCCTGCACCGGTCCAGGGTCATCTCAACCAGCGGCAGCAGTTCGCGATCGTGTATGCCGCTCCGATCCCCGAAAAAGTGATGGATGAAGACGCTGCGGATATTCGTTTCGATGAAGATTTCCGGCAGATCGAAGGCGAATGCCAGGATGGCGCCGGCGGTGTACGGACCGATGCCGGGGAGAGTGACCAGTTCCCTGCGGTTTACGGGAAGGGTGCCGCCAAAGTCGGACATGATGCTCTCCGCTGCCCGCTTCAGTGCCAGGGCACGCCGGTTGTAGCCGAGGCCCTGCCAGATGGTGAGCACGTCCCTGAGGTCCGCTGCCGCCAGGGTCGCCGCGTCGGGGAACCGCGCGATAAACTCGGTGTACTTGGCCGTTACCCGCTCCACCTGTGTCTGCTGCAGCATGATCTCCGAGACCATGATACGGTAAGGGTCGGCGGTGGCGCGCCACGGGAGTTGCCGCGGGTGTGCCCGGGCCGCAGAGTACACACTGGCGCGGAAAGCCGCGATGTCTGCCTCGGTCAGGGGAGGATGGATCCTTGCGTCTCTGGCTGGCTGATTCTCCATGGTGAAGGGAGTATAGAAGATACTACGGGGCGGGACAAGGGGGAACGGTAGGCTCCTGTGCCGATTCCTCTGGTTTCGGGAGATTTGATCCGACTGGCAAAAATTGCCGGCCCCTTCCGTGGCGACTGCTGCTATAATATAACAAACAGCAGTGATTGCCGTGGAAAGGACGAAAGGGGGTTCGCGTCATGTCAGGTACCGGTTGGGAGTTCTATGGCGTACGCTTCAGCATGTTTATCACCATGCTTGTATCGCTGGTCATGTTTCTGAGCGTCTGGTTCGGGGCGAAGAACAACGAAAAGTTATACCGTGTCGATGCCATGGCAGGTGACGAAGGAGAGGATTGACACTCCGTGAGGAGTGGCGTCGAACCGTGACTTCTTGATACACTTAATTTAGACCGAAGGAAAGGGGAGAGGGTGCCTTGTGGGGCCCTCTCCCCTTTGCGTTACAAGCATCTGGTCCGGTTCTAGAACTCCTTCAGATTGCTGAACTCACCCCAGGCGAGATAATCCTTGGGAGCCTCAACGAAGTCGTAGATGTTTTCGAGTATTTCCAGGTGCTTCCTCTCGTCATCCGCCAGTTTCTGCAGGATTTTAGCTGTCGCTGCGCTGGTTTCCCTGCTTGCCATGGTCTCGTAGAGCTTGACCCCGGCAATGGCAAATTTGATTGCATGGAGATATCCGTCCGGGTCTTCCTTGAGAAGGTCGAGGGCTGATTTCTTGTCCAGAAGATCCTTGAAGACGCTCCGGGCATTTTCGAGGACTTTCGATTCGGCCTGCTCCGCCGGTGTCGTCTCCCTCATCGCCGCGATGGCCTTGCAGTGTTCATCCTCAGCCGAGGCCAGGAGTGTGAAGATCATCTTCAGCTCGGAAACGCCTGCCTCAGCGGCGAGTTTTTCATAGAGTGCCTTTCCGTCGGCTTCCATTTTCATGGCGAAATCAAAGACGTTCATAGTGACCTCCCTTGCGTTAGGTATGCTGTGCTCAGGCAAATGACGGGATACTTTTACCTTCTGTATCTAGGTTAAGTATACCTAATGATACTGGCAGGGCAACCGCACCGCTAGTATGAGGCGGTCGATGCAGTCACCGGTGGTTACGGAGTTTAGCCCCCTCAGTGTGCCCCTCTCCTCACTCTCTCGGCAGGTATTCTGGCAACAGCCCCAGGAAGATCTTTTCCACACTCCTTTTTACTTCGGCTACCCCAACGCTGTCACCGCGCTCCCGCTGGAGCGAGGTGATCGGACAGCCGGGGATGCCACAGGGGTTGATCAGGGAAAACGCGACCAGGTCGGGTGCCACATTGAGGGCAAAACCGTGCATGGTGATCCAGCGCCTGACACCGACCCCGATGGACGCCAGTTTCCCCCCCTTCGTCCAGACACCGGTTTTTCCGGGAACACGCCACGCCGCAACCCCTGATGCCGTCGCCGTCCGTATCAGGATCTCTTCCAGGAACCTCACCCAGCGGTGCAGATCTTTCCCCCGTTCCCCCAGATTGATCAAGGGGTAGCCTACCAGTTGCCCCGGCCCGTGCCAGGTGACATCCCCGCCCCGGTTGGTACGTACCAGGGCCTGTTCCCCGTCCAGGAGGTTGGCACTGTCGCCTCCCGTGCCGATGGTATAGACGGGGTGGTGTTCCACGAGCAGCAGGGTCTCGGCATCGCTCCCCCGGGCAATGGCAGCGACGCACTGTTCCTGGAGATGAAGAGCGTCAGGGAACCCCATGACGCCGCAGTCAATCACCCTGATCATGTCAGTACACCCGCAGCATCAGGTAGTCGAGCAATCCGCCGAGGGTGAAAACCCGGGAATAGTCGGCCTCGGGAATCTCCACCCCGGTCTCCTCGCTGATGCTGATGAGCATCTGCAGGAAGCCATAGGAGTCGATATCCAGGATCTCGCGGATGTTCTCTTCCGGGAGGAGTTCCGAGGGGTCGCACTCCGGGGCTATCTCTTTCAGGATGCGGAAGATGATCTCTGTGAGCTGCTCTCTGGTCATAGTTGTTCCGGGTTCTGCAGACAATTATTGAGCGCTTCGAGGAACTGGGAGCCCCTGTGTCCGTCGGTAGCCCGATGGTCTGCGGCAAGGGTGGCGGTGACGGTTCGGCGGACCCCGAGCATGCCGTTTTCCGCCCACGGGCGCTCCATGATCCTGCCGAATGCGACCAGGGCGACCTGGGGTGGATAAATGACGCCGAAAACGGTTTCGACCCCGAGGTCGCCGAGGTTTGTCACGGTAATGGTAGCGTCGGTCATCTCGGAACTGCGCAGACGGCCGGCGCGGGTCCGCTGTATCAGGTCGCCCATGGCTGCCATGAGTTCCTGCAGGTTCAGCTTATCCACATGGTGGATGGCAGGGGTGATGAGGCCGCCGTCGCGGAGGGCGATGACAAAACCGATATGAACATCAGCAGAGGTTTGCAGGCGGTTGTCGATCCAGTAGCCGTTCAGTTCAGGAACAGTGCCGAGAGCGCGTGCCACCCCCTTGAGAAGAAGCACTGCCGGGAGAATCCGCTCCCGTATGGGTCGCTTCAGATTTTCCCCCTCCAGCCAGCCGAGTGCCCGGCTCATGTCGATCTCCATACCCAGGTAGTAGTGGGGTATTTCACGGTTGGAGCGGCTCATGGCTGCCGCAATGGCCTGGCGCATCCCGTCCCTGAGCGTCGGAGCTGCCGGGGCTTTTTCAGCCGGCCTCTCCTCCGTGACCCTGGCGGCCGCCTGCTCCACATCGATACGCTGGATGGCCCCATGGGGGCCGCTGCCGGTGACGGTGCCCAAATCCACCCCGAGTTCAGCTGCCAGTTTCCGCGCCGATGGCGAGGCCGCAATCCGTTCCGTCCCGGTGGACAGTGGTGGCCGGAGTGGCGGGGCGACCTGCCCGGCGTGGGTACCGGCCTCTTCGGCCGGTCGTGCCGGTGCACGTTCCTCGACCTCTGCCAGCGGTTCCCCCTGGCCATGGATCACTGCCAGCACCGTCCCCACGGGCACCTTTTCACCCGGCCGGACCAGCGGTTCCCCCATGATCCCCTCCTCGAAGTTCTCCACCTCGAACAGCCCCTTCTGTGTCTCCACCGTGGCGATGACATCGCCCCGCTTGATCCGTTCCCCCGGCTTGACCAGCCACTCGACCAGTGTCCCGGCCTCCATGTCCGCCCCCAGGCTTGGCATGCGAAATTCACCCATGGGTCACCATCCTTCGTGCCGTTTCGACGATCGAAACGACCTGGGGCAGGGCCGCATCCTCCAGGTGCCTGGCGTAGGGGATGGGAACTTCGGCACTGCAGAGGCGCATGACCGGCAGGTCCAGGTCATAGAAGGCCTGCTCCATGATCCGGGCCGAGATCTCCGCGGATATGCTGCCGCTACGCCACCCTTCGTCGACGATGAGGGCGCGGTGTGTCCTGGCGATAGAGGCAAGGTAGGTGGCATCATCGAGGGGGCGCAGGGAACGGAGGTCAACAACCTCGGCCTCGATACCTTCCCGTGCCAGTGCCTCTGCCGCTTCCAGGGACTTGAACAGGCTGGCGCTGTACGTGATGATGGTCAGGTCGCTCCCCTGGCGCCGCACCCTGGCATGGTCGATCTCCACGGCTCCAGCATCCGGGGGGAGGGGGCCCTCCATGTTGTAGAGGGTGTTGTTTTCAAAGATGATCACGGGATCGGGCTCCTGCAGCGCCGTCCAGAGCATCCCCCGGGCATCCTCGATGGTGGCGGGAGAGAGGATGCGGAGGCCGGGAATGTGGGCGTACCACCCTTCCAGGGAGTGGGCATGCTGGGCCGCCAGTTGTTTGCCCGCACCGGTTGCCATCCGGATGACGAGGGGGACGTTGAACTGTCCCCCCGACATATGCAGGATCGTGGCGGCATTGTTGAGGATCTGGTCGAGGGCCAGCAGGCTGAAGTTGACGGTCATGATTTCGACAACGGGGCGCATCCCCCCCAGTGCCGCGCCGATGCCGGCCCCGACGAAGGCAGATTCCGACAGGGGGGTATCCCGGATCCTCTCCGGACCGAACTCCGCAAGGAGTCCCTTGCTGACGGCATAACAGCCGCCGTAATGCCCTACGTCCTCCCCCATGAGGAAGACCCGCTCATCCTTCAGCATCGCCTCGCGGATCGCTTCGCGCACCGCCTCGCGGTAGGTTGTCGTTATGGCAGATCCCTGTTCGCTCATGACTTCCCCCGTTCCGAGTAGACGAAGCGGCTCAGCTCTTCCACCGGTTCCCACGTTCCGGCTTCGGCATACGCCACCGCTTTCTCGATCTCTCCGGCCACATCTTTCTCCAGGAGCTCCTGGTCGGAATCGTTCAGGAGTCCCTCCGCTTTCATCCGCTCTGCCAGGTGCGTTATGGGGTCGCGCTTCTTCCACTCCTCCACCTCGGCCCGGGTCCGGTACTGTTCCGTGTCGAACATGGAGTGGGGGCGGAAGCGGTAGGTGCGACACTCGAGGAAATAGGGTCCGTTCCCCTCGCGCACGTGTTCCGCCGCCGTGCGTGCGGCGTCCATGACTGCCAGCAGGTCCATGCCGTCCACTGCCGTTGACCGGACACCGTACGCCCCGCCTTTGGACGCAAGGTCCTGGACGGCCTGGGTGTAGCGGAGAGCGGTCCCCATGGCGTAGAGGTTGTTCTCGCAGACGAACAGCACCGGCAGTTTCCAGAGGGAGGCGAGGTTCATGGATTCGTGGAACTCCCCCTCGGCCACCGCACCGTCGCCGAAGAAACAGCAGGTCACCCGTGCCTTCCCCTGCATCCTGTCCGCCAGGGCGAGCCCCACGCTCAGGGGGAGCCCGCCGCCGACGATGGCGTTGCCGCCATAGAAGCG
>CALMBF010000099.1 GCA_937860145.1 uncultured Geobacter sp. | reverse complement strand
TCTCCCCCCGCTGCGGCATGTCAGCAGGCTGGAGAGGGAGTTCAGCCTCTCCGTGAACAGCACCCTGTTCTTCCGCGACATGGTCTCCATCCTCTCCCCCCTGCTCATCGGCAGGGATTTCGGAACCGACGGCAACAGCGTGGTCCTGAAGGACCTCGACCTCTACGGTAACGGGGACCGCGTCGTTGTCAGGCTGGAGACGACCGGTTCGCTGCGCGGCACCTTCTATCTCGTCGGCAAGCCGAACTTCGACCCCCGGACCAATCATTTTTCCGTGGAAGAGCTGGATTTCGACATGAACACGGAGAGCCTCCTGCTGACCTCGGCGGACTGGTTCCTCCACGGCAGCATCCGGGAGAAACTCCAGGAAAAGCTGAACCTGGACATCACGAAACGAGTGGCAGACGCCCGTGTCATGGCGCAATCGGCCCTGTCACGGATCGAACTGGCAAACCACGTGTACCTGCAGGGGAACATCGGAGAGATCAGGTTCAGGGAAGTACTGGTGCAGAAGGACAGGATATCCATCCATCTCAGCGCCGTCGGGGAGACGACCATGGTTCTGGACTAGCACGGGGAGGGGAGGGTGCGTGAAGCGGGCACGAAGGGCCGGCAGAAGTAGCAACAATTGCTCCCGCTGGTTGCTTTGCTGCCAAAAGGGGCTATATTAAGCTTATCTCAGACTAACGCACGATGAGTTACCAGGCCCATTCCCCATGATGCTTATTGAAAACCTTCTGATCCGCTATTTCCACTATCTCGACTCAAAGGGGAAGGGATACAATTTCATTGTCGGCCTCATCTGGACCGCAGGTATAGGCATCTTCGACTTTTCCGCCCCCGTGGAGGCCAAACACGCCTTTTTTTACATCCTCCCCGTTGCCTTCGTCACCTGGTTCAGCGGAATACGTCCCGGCATCATCGTATCGCTCCTCTGCACCTTTGCCTGGTCGTGCAACAACCTCTCCGGCAGTCTCGTCATTTCGGCGTGGAACGTCATCTCGACCCTGCTCTTCTTTCTTGCAGTCGCTGCGCTGCTGCACAAGACCCACCTCCTGTGGGAGAACGAAAAAACCCTGTCGCGCACCGACCCGCTGACCGGCGCGGTCAACCTGCGGGCCTTCTGCGAACTGGTAGAGTACGAAATGCTCCGCTCCCAGCGGGACAAGGTACCGTTCTCCCTCGCCTACCTCGACCTGGACGATTTCAAGCAGATCAACGACACCTACGGCCACGCAGCGGGCGATGCCCTGCTCAGGTCGATCGTCAGCAACATCCTCGGCCATCTCCGGAGAACCGACGTGGTGGGACGCCTCGGGGGGGATGAATTCGCCATCTTCTTCCCCGCCACCGACCAGACCCTGGTGCAGGGTGTCGTACAGAAAGTACGGCAGGAACTGACGGAACTGATGAAGGAGTGTGCCTGGCCAACCACGTTCAGCATGGGGGTGGTCACCTGTACCGGCTGCGTTCACGACCTCGAAAAACTGATTTCCTATGCCGACATGCTGATGTACGAGGTGAAACGGGCGGGGAAGAACGACATCCGCTACGCCGTCTATGAACCGGAGAGCGGCCGGCAGGGGCCATGACGTGACCCGACGGGGGCTCCCCTACTCCCCCATTTCGAAGCCGCGGTCCAGCAGGAGAACCTCCACCTCGTCGCCGGCGGCATACCGGGATCCGGGGGCCAGATAAATCAGGCCGTTCCCCTGGATCAGCGAGGAGAGCCGTCCGGAACTCTGGTTGCCGGTTGTCGAAACCCGGTAGCGATCCTGTGCCATCGTCACGAGTCCCCGCACCAGGTGGGGGCGCTGCCCCTTGTTGGCGGCCGCCTCATGGAGAACGGCCCTGACTTTCGGCCGGAAAACCCTCCGGTGACCCATGGCCTTGAGAATCGACGGCCGGACGAACAGCTCGAACGATACCATGGCAGCTACCGGGTTGCCGGGCAGGGCGAAGACCGGCGTCCCCCGCAGCATGGCGAAGGCAAGGGGTTTCCCCGGCTTCATGTTCACCTTCCAGAAGGTCACCTCTCCGCCGAGAGATTCGATCGCCGCCTTCACGAAATCCCGGTCCCCCACCGAAACACCCCCCGTAACCACCAGCATGTCAGCATTCAGCCCTCCCCTGATCTTTTCCCTGGTCGCGTCGAGGGTATCGGCGGCGATACCCAGCAGCACCGGGTCACCGCCTGCTTCGAGCACCTGGGCGGCCAGGCTGTAGCTGTTGCTGTTGATGATCTTCCCCGGCGTAGGGGTGGAGCCCGGCTCCAGCAGTTCGTCGCCGGTGGAGAGGATGGCGACCCGGGCGCGGCGGAATACCGCCAGTGAGGTGGTCCCCATGGCGGAAAGCATGCCGATCTCCTGGGGCCTGAGGAGGGTTCCGGCACTGATGATGACGTCCCCCCGGCGGATGTCCTCACCCCGCCTGCGGACATGGTCCACCTCCCTGGCCGGGGAGGCCAGGGTTATCCAGTCGCCGTCCGCCTCCACCTCTTCGATGGGGACGACGGTATCGCATCCCTGGGGCAGCGGAGCGCCGGTCATGATCTTCACCGCCTCGCCGGGGGAGACGGGAGAACGCCACTCCTCCCCTGCCGGCAGGAAGCCGGTCACCCGGAGACGGGGGGCGTGAGCGGCTGCATGGGCAAAGGCATAGCCGTCCATGGCCGAGTTGTCGGCCGGCGGGATGTCCCACGGAGCGACGTGGTCCTCCGGCGTGACCCTGCCCAGGCCGTGGAACAGGGAGACCTTTTCCGTCTCCAGCGGCACGATATGCCCCAGTATGGTGTGCTGCGCCTCCTCGATACTGACCATGTTCTCCCTCCCCACTAACATTCGTCCCCTCCACACAGCTGCATATGTACCATACCGGGCGGCAAAAAAAACCACCGAACTTTCATCACGGCCGCCCCCCCCTTTTGTCTGCGGCGATGGGTGGTACACTTGAGTGAATGGAAACGTCGCCAGATGCGCCGGGTAGACCGGCGACATACCATCCCGAACGGAGCAGGCAACATTGTGCGAGTCAAACGTGTGTATGCTCCCCCCGAACCGGACGACGGTCTGCGCTATCTCGTTGACCGGTTGTGGCCCCGGGGGGTGAAGAAGGAAGGACTGCAACTGGACGGATGGCTGAAAGAGTTGGCCCCCAGCGACGGGCTGCGGCACTGGTACGGTCATGATCCGGCCAGGTGGGAGGAGTTCTGTCGCCGCTACCATGACGAGTTGCGGGCAAACCCGGCCGCTTGGCAACCTCTCCGGGAAACTGCCGCCACCCGGGTCGTCACACTCCTCTTCGCTGCCCACGATCCGGAGCGGAACAACGCCGTTGCCCTCCGCCTCTTCCTGGAAGAGCAGCCGTGATACAGGGTCCCGCACGGCCCCCCTGTCCGCCCTGATCACAATCCGTGACCGCTGGGGACAGGTGCGCCTCCATGATGCTTGACCTTGCCTTCCGGGGGCAAATGCGTTACTAATATCATATCGTTACGTTACTCATTAACAGGCTTGGCTCCATGGCACCTCCTTGTCTCGGTCATAAGTGGCATGCCACCGTCGTGGCACTCCTTGTCGCGTTCTCCCTGCTCGTTGCAGGGATGCGCGTACCCGACATCTCGCGCCCCCACCGGGCAAAACCGAGCCATCGGGCCGTCATCGATAATCCGACAAAGAGTTGCGACCTCTCCGTAAAGAAATCTCTAGAGTGTGCCCCTCTCATCCCTACTGTCCCAACACTCCCTCTGCCACTCGTTGAACGTACCGGTTTCCTGGCGAGCACTCTGTTCCAATCCCTTCCCCCCCTCTTCCCCAGCTCGGCACGCTCGCCACCGCCTCTGTCCGCCTGACGCACCCGCCCCCCCTGGACAGCGCCCACTACACCATGAAGCGGTCCGATCTGTTACCGGGGAAGCGCGATACTAACCATGTGAACACGCGACAAGGAGCACACATCATGCAAACGATCTTCAGACGACACGTTTTTCTGCCTGTGGCAGCACTCCTCATCTATTCCGGCTGTGCCAAGCAGCCGGTGACAACCGGGGACACCCCCCTGGGGGGCCATCTCCCCACCCCTTCGCTGGCCCAGAGTGCACCGGTTCCATCCCAGCCCGGCCCTGAGGGGCGAAAACCGCTCCCTCCCGAATCCGTCATTACGGAAACGCCGATTAAAGAGGTCACGTCCAAGTCAGAGCAGGTCACCGGTCTGACGTCACCTGCCACCCCCCTGCAGGCAGCACTGGGTAAGATCTACTTCGACTTCGACTCGGCTGACCTGAGTGCCGCAGCCAGGCAACAGCTCGCTGAGAACTATCAGGTCCTGAAAAAGAACGGGAAGGTCAGGGTTCGGATCGAGGGGAACTGCGACGAGCGCGGCTCCGACGAGTACAATCTTGCCCTCGGTGAGCGCCGTGCCCAGGCGGCAGCCCGCTACCTGACCAGCATGGGAATCGCCGGCAGCCGGCTCTCCACCATCAGTTACGGTAAGGAAAAGCCGGCCGATCCCGGCCATGACGAAACCGCGTGGACGAAGAACCGCCGGGATGAATTCGTCATCATCGGCAGATGATCCGAAAGTGGCGGAGCCGCCGTGGCGGCTCCGCCACGGGAGCAGACCATGTTGAAAGTAGCAGCACTCATCCTCCTCGGAGGCGTGGCCGGCGTGACAAGCGGACTCGTGGGCATCGGCGGGGGCATCATCATCGTACCGGCCCTGGTCCTGCTGTTCGGGTTTTCCCAGCACCTGGCCCAGGGGACCACCCTGGCCCTCATGGTACCACCCTTGGGAGCCATGGCTGTCTGGGCCTACTACAGGCAGGGGTATGTGGACATACGGTCCGCCGCGCTGATCTGCCTCGGTTTCCTGGCAGGGAGCATCCTTGGCGCCGACCTGGCCCTCCACCTCCCCTCGGAAAACCTGACACGGATCTTCGGGGCACTGCTGGTGACAATCGGCCTCAAGATGCTCCTCTTTTGAGGTAGGACCGGCCACGCTCGTAACCTGCCGGATTTCCCGGGGGATCTCCTCTCCGGAGGGCGATGTGGCGGAACGGCGGGGACACATAAGCTCACGCTATGTGAGGGGAGAACGGCGGGGGGGCATGATGAAAGGACAAACTACCACGAACTGGGATGAGCGCTTCAGCGAACCGGGATTCACCTATGGCACGGAGCCCAACGAGTTTCTTGCCTCCGTGGCGGACAGGATCCCGAGGGGGAACATCCTCTCCCTGGCCGAGGGAGAGGGGCGCAATGCCGTATTCCTAGCCTCTCTCGGCCATGATGTGACCGCGGTCGATGCATCCGCCGTCGGCCTGCGCAAGGCGCAGGATCTGGCAGAGGCACACCATGTCCGGATCACCACGATCGTCGCCGACCTGACCGACTTTGCCATCCAACCCATGGCATGGGACGGCATCATCGCCTGTTACTGCCATATCCCCTCCCCCCTGCGCCGGGCAGTCCACCGGGCGGCGGTGGCAGGGCTGAAGCCGGGAGGTGTCTTCATCCTTGAGGCATTTTCCCGGAAACAGCTGGAGCATGACACCGGAGGCCCCAAATCCCCCGACATGCTGATGACCCTGGATGAGCTGCAGGAGGAGCTCGGCGGCCTGCGCTTCGACCATGCCGTCGAACTGGAGCGGAGCGTGGTCGAAGGACGCGGCCATACCGGCCTGGCGGCTGTGGTGCAGATAGTCGCCGTCAAACCGTAACAGTCATCCCCGGGAAGGACGTGCCGTGAAGAAGAGCCTGCCGAAAAGAGGAGCCCCCTTTACCATAACCGGGATCACCAGGGTCCCGGCCGAGCTGAACGCCGGCGGAGGGAGCTGCGCTCCCCCCGGTGACGACACTGACAAGCCCCCC
>CALMBF010000098.1 GCA_937860145.1 uncultured Geobacter sp. | reverse complement strand
CCTCCGGGATGTACCACTCACTCCCCTTCCAGTCGCCGACCGTTACCGGGCGCTGCTCCACCGTCCCATCCGTCCCGACCACCCAGACGAAATGCCCCCTGGCCCCCTGCTGGACAGCGCGCTGGGGGAGGAGGATCGCATGGGGGCGGACCGCTCCCTTGAGGCGGACCCTGACGAACTGGTTCGGCAGCAACCCGCCGGAGCGGTTGTCCAGGCTCGCGCGAATCAGGAAGGTCCCCGTCTGCGGGTTGTAGGAGGGGGAGGCAAAGGTGATCCGGCCGGTCTGGGGGAGCGCCGTTCCATCCGGGAGCACCACCTCGACCAGGTACCTGTCTCCCCGAGGCGCTCTGAGGGTCCCGCGGGCGACTTCCTGGCGATACTTCAGCATCTCGTTCTCGGACATGCTGAAGTTGACCCACATGGGGGAAAGGGCGGAGACCGTGGTGAGAAGGCTGTTCTGGGAACCGATGTAGGTCCCTTCGGCCTGCTGGGCGGCGCTGGAGATCCCCCTGATGGGGGACCTGATGGTGGTGTAGGAGAGATTGAGGAGCGCGGCTTCGAGTTGCGCCCTGGCCTGCTCGACCGCCGCCGTTTCCGACTGGAACCTGCTGCTGGCATCATCCAGGTCTTTTTTGGAGAGGGCGTTGACCTCGGCAAGGGGTCTGGTCCGCTCGAGGTTCAGGCGGGCTGCCTTGAGGCCCGCTTCCTGCCGGGACAGCGCCGCACGGGCCTGGGCGACCTGGACCTCGAAGGGTTTCGGATCGATCTGGAACAGTACCGCCCCTTTCTCGACGATGGTCCCTTCCGTGTAGAGGCGCCTGTCCAGGAAGCCGCTCACCCGCGCCTGGATGTTCACCATCTGCGAGCTTTGGGTCTGGGCGATCTTCTCGAAGGTGACCGGTCCGTCCTGGGGCTGGACCTGGATGACCGAAACAGCCGGAGGGCCCGAGGGGAGCTCGGTCTTCCCTTTCCGGTCGCAGCCGGAGAACAGCACGGAGCCGCCCCATACAAGCAGTGCAACGGCACACCCTCGGAGTGCCAGTTTGAGCTCCCTCATCGCTCACCCTCCCCGAACCCGGGATCGGGTTCCTCAGGAAGAGATGCCACCCGGGCACCTTCCCGTGCCCCCCGTTCCTTGCCGCGCGTCCGACGGTGGTCACCGGCAGACGCGGCGGCATCACGGTTCGACGCACCCTTTCCCGCCCTTCTGCTGGCAGATCAGGAATGCGGCCCGCTTCGCCCAGAACTTGAGCGCCTCGTCGGCGCTGTGCCAGGTGTCCCATACCCCCCTCAGGGAGGCGCCTCCCACCCGGCGGTCCAGGGCTGCCATCAGCAGCTCACCGGTCGCCCCATCGGTCACCTTGAACTCGGCGGTGATCTCCCCTACGGCGGACGGCTTCCCGGTGGCGGCATAGGTGGCCACGTTTATCGCTATGCCGAGGGGCACGACCGTCGAGGTGAAACTGCGTACAGGCTTCGACGCATCGGCGTCGTGGATAGCCATCTGGAGGACCAGGGTATCCTTTTCAGGCTCCTTGACGACCCTGATCTCCTTCTGTAGCGCCTCCCCCAGGTAGACGTAGGCGTTGTTCGCCAGTTTCTGGTAATTTTCCTTCTCCGCGGCGCCAACGTCCCCCTCCTTGGCGATGAGCACCGGCTCGATCACAACCGCCGCATACTTCCTCACATCGAACCGGGGGTTCACATACCGGTAGAGCGCCTGGTCTCCGGCGCCTCTTTTCAGGATTTCCGGATTGACCAGAATGGCGCTCCCCACCTCGACGGTGCGCGCCTGATGGCTGGTACCGCACCCCCCTGCAAGGAGTGCGGCCATCGCCGTAACGACAGCCATGAACAGTTTTCCCTTCATCGTGGAACCTCCTTTATGGGAGCAATCGCTGCGGTCATCGTTTCAGGTCCCGTACCTCGGCGCACGACAGGACAACCGGCAGGACCACCATGCTGCGTCCTGCGGCGGTGTAGACCATGAGGAGCGGGAGTTCCGCCACATCCTCCCCCGGCTCCTCATGCCTGATCCCCATGCTGTCGACCATGATCGTCTCGCGGCGCCCGAGCAGGTACTCCTCCGGGTGCCCCAGCACATCGGATACCGCTTCAAGGTAGACCTCGAGTATCCGGTCGTCTCCGCCCAAAGCCTGCAACTGCGCCTCGATCTGCCCGAGTTGTTCCTCGCACGCGACACTGTCTCCCGGGCACTCTCCGAACCCCATGCCGACCCGCTCAAAGAGGCTCGACTTTGCCTGCAGAAGGGCGCGCCATCGCTCCAGGTCCGTGCGCTCGGACTTCAGGCTGGTCAGACGCCTGAGGGCCAGGCTCAGCAGGTGGTCAAAGGCCCGCCGCATGAGCTGGCGGCGGTTTTCCCCCTCGTCGCTGGCCGGGTCAAGGAAGCGGTGCCCCTCGAAACTGACCGTCACCTGGGGCACATCGTGGAGGACGATATCGCCCGAGAGGGCAGCCCCGAACCCCCTCCGTTCCTGCTTCTCCATGCCCAGCAGGGCATACACGCTCCGGCACCCCTCACCGGCGTGATCCACAAAGTCGGCCAGGCTGCGGTCGCCGGCCAGGATGGTCCTCAGCTCCTCGCGCGAGATGAAGAACTTCTTCATCAGGCGGTCGTCGCCATAGCCGGAAAGTGACAGGGGGAGGGACGGCGGCAACCGGTTCACGAACGACACCACGAAATCGATGGAGCAGATGACCGCGGGTCGAAGCTTCTTCCTGTAGCCGGATACCCCTCGGAGCCAGGGGTCGGTGCAGTCCACCGCCCGTTCGATCGCGGCCTTGACCAGGGAGTTCGGGTAGGGCCCCTCCCCGTGGGTCCCGAAGATGGAGTGCAACAGCCGCAACATCATCAGCCTCCACCCCGCCTCGCCGCGGTGGTTTCCCTGCGAGGGGCAGACACCCTCGTCCGGCCGGTCCAACGAAAAAAGCCGAGCCTGCCATGGTAATCCATGGTAGCTCGGCCATCTTCGCCCCGAAGACCCGCCGCTTTCCGCCCCACCCTCGCGGGAGGATTGGCTTTTTCAAGGGATCGATACAATAGTACCGCTGTTTTTACGTTAAGCAATTCTTATGCAATATTCCCCCGTCAGCTGCGATACCCTTTGGATAAGACAACGGCAGCTCCTGCGATCTTTTCAGATAACGCAGTGCTGCCGTCGTTGTAACCCCGGGATTGCCCGAAGAACCTTCAGTAAGAGCGCCCCCTACTCCACGGTCACGCTCTTGGCCAGGTTGCGCGGCTGGTCCACGTCGGTCCCCTTCAGCACCGCCACATGGTAGGCCAGGAGCTGCAGGGGAACGGAGAGGATCAGGGGCAGCATCTCTTCGCTCGCCTCCGGGACCTCGATGACGACCTCGGCCTTGCCGCGGATATCCGCGTCACCGGCGGTGCAGACCGCTATCACCCTCCCCCCCCTGGCTATGACCTCCTCCATGTTCGACGCGACCTTGTCGTAGGTGCTGCTCTTCGGCACCAGCACCACCACGGGCATGTGCTCGTCGATCAGGGCGATGGGGCCATGCTTCATCTCCCCGGCGGGATACCCCTCGGCATGGATGTAGGAGATCTCCTTCAGCTTCAGGGCCCCCTCCAGGGCGATGGGGTAGTTCATCCCCCGGCCGAGGTAGAGGAAGTCACGGGCGTTCATGTAGCGGCGGGCAATCTTCTCCACCGCGGCATCCAGCTTGAGGGTCTCCTCCACCTGGGAGGAGGCCCCCAGCAGGGCCGCGATCAGCCTGCGGCCGGCCGCCTGGTCGACCTGCCCCCGGGCACGTCCGAGACGGATGGCGAAAAGGTAGAGGGCGATCAACTGGGTGACGAAGGCCTTGGTCGATGCCACCCCGATCTCCGGGCCCGCATGGGTATAGATGACACCATCCGCCTCCCGGGCGATGGAGGAGTCGACCACGTTGCAGATCGCCAGGGCCCGGGCCCCCCGCGACCGGGCCTCGCGCATGGCGGCCAGGGTGTCGGCGGTCTCGCCGGACTGGGAGATCAGGAGCAGGAGGGTCCTGTCGTTGATGACCGGGTTGCGGTAGCGGAACTCGGAGGCGATGTCCACCTCGACGGGCACCCGGCTGTACTCCTCCACGAGGAATTTACCCACCAGCCCCGCATGCCACGAGGTACCGCAGGCCACGACGATGATCCGCTCGATGCCGCACAGCTCGGCATCCGACAGGCGCAGGTCCTCGAGGAACACATCCCCCTCTTCCTCCCTGAGCCGGCCGGCGATGGTATCCCGGATGGCCCGGGGCTGCTCGTAGATCTCCTTCAGCATGAAATGCTTGTACCCCCCCTTTTCCGCCATGAGGGGGGACCAGTCGATGTGGCGGGAACTCTTGACGAGTGTCGCACCGGCAATGGTGCTGAACCGCGGCTCGCTCTCCCCGGCGCGGAAGACCGCCATCTCGCCGTCCTCCATGAAGACCATGTTTCTCGTGTAGGAGAGGATCGCCGGGATGTCCGAGGCGACGAAGAACTCCTCCTCGCCAAGCCCGACCACCATGGGGGACCCCTGTTTGGCCGCGATCATGACCCCCGGCTCGTTCTCGCAGAGGATGCAGACCGCATAGGCCCCCCGGACCTCGGCAAGGGCGGCGCGCACCGCCTCCTCGAACCCCTTGCCGTTCAGCACCTGCTGCTCGATCAGGTGGGAGATGACCTCCGTGTCCGTCTCGCTCTTGAACACGTGCCCCGTCTCGCGCAGCTTTTCCCGCAGTTGCAGGTAGTTCTCGATGATGCCGTTGTGCACCAGGATGATCGGACCGGCCTTGTGGGGATGGGCATTGATCTCCGACGGGCGGCCGTGGGTTGCCCAGCGGGTATGGCCGATGCCGACGGAGCCGTGAAGGGGGCTGGCCTTGAGCCGCTGCTCCAGGTTGACGAGTTTCCCCACGCTCCGGGTTATTTCCGCACACCCGTCGACGACCGTGCAGATCCCGGCCGAATCGTACCCCCGGTACTCCAGCCGCTTCAGGCCGTCGAGGATGATCGGGGTCGCCTGCTGATTCCCTATATAGCCAACTATTCCGCACATGTATGGACTCCGGAAAACGTAAAATGTGAAACGTCAGGAGCGGGACATGCTACCGTCGAGAGAATTGCCCGCATCCTGGGGGTGCTCGCAGGGAGCACTCTTACTTCTCGCGTTGTTTTTTCACCCACCCATCCTTGTTCACCTGGGGGGTACGGGCAATGGCGAGGGAATCCGGCGGCACGTCGCGGGTCACCGTCGTCCCCGCGGCGATGAGGGAACCGCTCCCCACGACGACGGGGGCGACGAACTGGACGTCGCTGCCGACGAAGACATTGTCGCCGATGACGGTCCTGTGCTTGCGCACGCCGTCGTAGTTGCAGGTGATGGTGCCGCAGCCGATGTTCACCTCGCTGCCGATCTCCGCATCACCCAGGTAGGTGAGGTGGGACGCCTTGGAGCCGTCCCCCATGACGATCTTCTTGGTCTCGACGAAATTGCCGATCTTCACGTGGGCACCCAGGCTCGATCCCGGGCGGAGGTGGGCCATGGGGCCGATGGCGGCCTCGTCGCCGACGGACGACTCCGCCAGCACCGACCCGGCCTTGATCGTGACGCCGTTGCCGATGCGGCAATCGCGGACGATGACCCCCGGCTCCAGCAGGCAGCCGCTGCCGATGGTCGTCGCGCCGGAAAGGTGGACGTTGGGGTAGAGCACCGTATCCCTGCCGATGGTCACCCCGGCTTCCACGTAGGTGGCGTCAGGATCGATCATGGTCACGCCGGAGAGCATCAGGCCGCTGTTGATGCGGCGGCGGAGCTCGCCACCCGCCATGGCGAGCTGCACCCGGTCGTTCACCCCCATCACCTCGCTGGCATCCCCGCAGGGATGGGCGAGACAGAGGAGGCTCTCCTCGGCGGCCCGGGCGATGATGTCGGTCAGGTAGTACTCCCCCTGGGCGTTGTCGTTCTTCAGCTCGCCGACGGCGCGGAAGAGGAAGTCGGCCTCGACGCAGTAGATGCCGGAATTGATCTCCGTGATGGAGCGCTCATCGTCGGTGGCATCCTTCTCCTCGACGATCCGGACGAGCCTCCCCCCCTCCCGCTTCACCACCCTGCCGTAGCCGTACGGGTTTTCCAGGTGGGTGGTCAGCACCGACACCGTTGCCCCCCGTGCCCCGTGGGAAGCCAGCATGGCGGCCAGGGTCTCCTCCCGGATGAGGGGGACGTCGCCGCAGAGGATCAGCACCGTGCCGGAAAACCCTTCCAGCGCCCCCCGGGCGCAGGCAACGGCATGGCCGGTGCCGAGCTGCTCGCTCTGTTCCGCAAAGAGGATGCCGGCATCGCCGGCAAAGTACTCCCGCACCTTCTCCCCCTGGTGGCCGACCACCAGGGCGATGCGCGAGGCGCCGACCGCCCTGGCCACCCCCACGGGCCACGTTATCATCGGCCGCTCGCCGAGCAGGTGCATGACCTTGACCAGGTCGGACTTCATCCTGGTCCCCTTGCCAGCCGCCAGAACAATAGCCGCAACATTACCCATCTATGCGATTTCCCCCGTGAATTGTCGGTACGTCAAATCATGTACTTTAGACGATGGCGGACATGAGCGTCAAGCTATTTACGCCGGGCTCCCCGGCGCCGGACGTTGAATTGGGGCTTTACATAGGCCTGCGATATGATTATAGTTTCCCAGGGAGCGACCATGGGAATTCAGGAAGACCTCATATTTCTCGACGATCAGATCTCCGACCTCATCGTCAAGTACGAGCAGTATTTCCTCGGCATCGAGAAGAGGGAACCGGCCAAGCTCTACGAGGACATCGACCGTTTCATCCGGCGTTACAACACCTCCACCATCTTCAACACGATGTACAAGCACAAGTTCCATACCCTGTCGGCCAAGTTCAACAGCTACAAGCAGTACTGGACCCGCACCAACCGCCTCATCGAAGAGGGGAAGTACTCCCGCGACCGCTTCAAGATGGCCCGCCACCAGGCAGAGGGGGGCCTCAGGCCGGGAACGGAACGCCACCCCCAGGAACAGCAGGCCAGCACGTTGGAGAACGTCTACCAGCACTACCTGGAAGCGCGGCGCACGTGCAACCTTCCCGTTGACAACATCACCCGCGAAAACATGTTCTCCCTCATCGAAAAGCAGCGGGAAGTCCTGAAAAGCAAGCACCACTGCTCCGACGTGGAATTCAGGGTCGTCATCGAAAACGGCGCCCCCAAGCTGAAGGCGCGCCCGTCAACGGTCGCCGTCAAGAAACAGCCCGACTGAGATCACCCCCCGTGCAGATCACCCTCGTCGCAATCCACCCCGCCCCGTCACCCCAGGCGGTCCCCCTGGCGGCCGCCTTCCTGGCTGCCGCCCTGGAGCAGTGCCCCGACCTGGCCGGCCGCGTCCGGGTGACCATCCTCGACCTCTACTGCCACCAGAGCCCGGAAGAGTGCGCCGCCGCCATTGCCGCGACCTCGCCCGACCTGGTCGGCTTCTCCGTCTACCTCTGGAACAGGGCCCGGTGCAGCGCAGCTGCCCGCACCCTGAGGCAGGGGGGGAGCCGTGCGACCATCTTCTGCGGGGGGCCGGAAGCCACCGCCGCCCGGCGGGAGATGCTCGCCGCGGGGGAGTGGGATTTCATCATCGCCGGAGAAGGGGAAGCGCCCCTGGTGGCGGTCGTCCGGCACCTCATCGCAGGCAGGCCGTTCACCGACACACCGGGGGTCGCCACCCGGGACGGCAGCGGGATCCGCCTGGTCCCGGCGCCGCCCCTCGGGGAACTGGACACCCTCCCCTCCCCCTACCTGAGCGGCATCCTCGACCCGGCCGGCTACCCGGGGATCCTCTGGCAGCTGGGCCGGGGGTGCAGCTTTGCCTGCGACTTCTGCTTCGACCCGGGGGAGCAGGGCGGCGTGCGACGCTTCTCCCTGGCGCGGGTCGAAGCGGAGCTGGCCCTGTTCGCCGGTCGCGGCGTCTCCCAGGTATTCGTGCTCGACTCCACCTTCAACCAGGACCGGCGCCGGGCCCGGGAGATCCTCCGCCTCATCGCCAGGATCGCCCCCCGCATCCACTTCCACTTCGAGGTGCGGAGCGAATTCATCGACCGGGAGCAGGCGAGGCTCTTCGCCGCCATCACCTGCTCCCTGCAGATCGGCCTGCAGAGCGCCTCCCCTGACGTGCTCCGGGGGGTGGGTCGCGCCTTCAACCGGGACGACTTCGTCGCCCGCGTCGGCCTGCTCAACGAAGCGGGGGCCATCTTCGGCTTCGACCTCATCTACGGCCTCCCGGGCGACACCCTGGCCGGGTTCCGCGCCAGCCTCGACTTTGCCCTGAACCTCTACCC
>CALMBF010000097.1 GCA_937860145.1 uncultured Geobacter sp. | reverse complement strand
GGTGGCAGGCACTACAGGGGAGGGAGGCATGGGGATCCCCCGGGGACGGCAGGTGGCAGGCGTTGCAGTACCCGGCACAGGCCTCCCGCGGCAGGCTAAGGGCCATCAAGCAGGCGACGATGCAGGCGATCATCCAGCGCACGGCTGTCCACTCCTTTCCGGTAGATCGGGTCCCGGGCCCCGGTGTGGCAGGGGAGGCAGAGGTTGACCCCCAGGATCCGCCGCACCTCGCTCCCGGTGAAGGGGCGGGAGTGCTCACGGGTAATGGCGCCGAAGGATCGCACCTCCCCCTTCTCCATGGTGAGGAACCCGTCCAGGGGCTTGGTGCCCGACTTCTCGCACCGGAGCGTCGCCTTGAGCGATGCCCCCTCCAGCACCCCCTGGCCGAACCCGAGGAACGCCGGGTTGGCGTGGCACTCCTTGCACGGGACCGCCTTCTTCCCGGTGTTGTGGGAGTAGAAGGGGGCGAAGCGGAGCTGCTGCCTCCCCCGGAAGCGGGCCACGTACTCCTCCTTCTCGATCACCCCCTCCTCGTCCGCCACCGTGACGAAGGTCTGGCAGCCGGGGGTCACGGGGGAGACCTTCCCCCGCTGGTTGATCGCCAGGGGGAAGGGGTAGAGGGTGCGGTAGTCCTCGGTCTCGCTGAAGGCGCCGGGGGTCTCCTCCCCCGTGACGTAGTCCATGCCGGGCCGGCCCCGGTCGTAGCGGGTGTGGCAGCCGTAGCACTGGACCACGGTGCGGGAGTGGCAGGCGAAGCACTCCATCCGCCCGTGGCCGGGGAGGGTGTGCTCCGGCGTGCCGGTGATGGTCTTCACCCGGTGGAGCCGGCCGCTCCGCTTCCCCTGGAGCCAGATGCCGCCGTCCGAGGCGAAGACATTCGAATAGCTCCGCCCCCGGGCCGTCTGCACGGTCTTCATCCCCATGGTCAGGGGGCGGCGGTAGTGCCGGGACTCCCGCAGCGCCGGGTCGTTCTCCCGGTCGATCTCCCTCAGGGTCGGCGGTTTCTCCCCGCTGCCGTGGCAGTCCTCGCAGGCGATCTCCGTCTGCCGGTACATGGTGGCATAGGCATAGCCGTCCCCCATCACGTCCCGGGAGGTGTGGCAGTCGATGCACTCCAGCCCCGCACCGTGGTGCACGTCCGGCTGGATATGGGTGAGGCTGCGGGCGCCGCTGGTCATGACCGGCCCCGGCTCCCCCCGGAGGGTGGGGACCAGCCCGTTGTTGCCGTCGTAGAGCCCCTGGAAGGAGAGGGCGATCCGGCCACTCCGGTTGTGGCAGCGGGCGCAGACTTCCGTCCCGGGGAGGGGTTCCAGCCGGTGGCTCGCCGCACGGCCGGCCTTTCCCGCCATTGTCCGGTCCTTCCCCCTGTAGGTCCCTTCGTCGTTCCAGGGGAAGTGGCAGGCGGCGCAGCCGGCCCCGTGGACGGCGCCGTAGGAGTCGGCGTTCTCCGTGCCCACATGGCAGCGGGAGCAGAACTTGCGGTACAACTCCCCGGAGAGGCCGTCCAGCTTCGCCACCGGCTCCAGGGGAAAGGGGCGGCCGTCCTCGCCGTAGTGGTCCCCGCCGGTGGCCCCGTGAACCCGTCCGTCCTCCCCCTCCCAGGTCAGCTTGATGTTCCGGATCATCCCGGCGTTGGTCTGCATGACCGTGGACCTGACCCGCTGCAGCTGGGCAGGGTGGCAGCCGCCGCACCCCTGTTCCCACCCGGCGGGTGCGGAGGGGTTCTTCCCGCCGTGCATCCCGCCGTGGGCCTCACCCTTGCCGTTGGCACTGCCGCTGCCGCCGTGACAGGAGGTGCAGCCGTGGTGGCTGGGGGAGGCCTGCTCCAGGGAGCGGTGGCAGGAGACGCACCGCTCCCCGTCCCCCCCCCTGCAGGAGCAGAGGAGGAGCAGCACGAAAAAAAGGAGGGGTGCCCCGAGACATCCCCCCTTCTTCAGACCGGCCGTGCCGAGATGAACCATTGCCTATCTCAGCAGCCGGAGGCTTCCTTCTTCCCCTTCTTGGCCGGCTTCGCTTCACCTTCAGCCTTCTTCTCGTCCTTCTTCATCTCCTTCTTGGCAGCCTTCTTCTCTTTCTTGGCGGCCTTCTTCTCCGTCTTGGCCTCGGCGGCCGGCTTGGCCTCCCCTTCGGCCTTCTTCTCTTCGGCAAAGGCCGGGACGGTGAGGGAGAGTGCCACCAGGGCGGCGGTGAGCAGCAGGATCATCTTTTTCATCGGGATCTCCTTTATGGGGGTAGTACGGCATGATGTGCCGTTGTTTTTCGTAGCGGGGATAATAACCCCTCCTGTCCTCCCCTTAGCTAAGGGGAGGAACGCTCCGGTCACCAGTTCCGTGCCGGGACTATCAATGCGATGACGCTCGCGTCCCCCCTCTTGGTCCAAGAGGGGGACAGGGGGTAGTTACACCCTCCCCCGCGACAAATCACAGCAGGTAGAAGACCATCGGCCTGGTCCCCAGCTCCTCCTTGTACGTGAAAACGTTCCCTTTGGCAATCAGCTTGGTGACCAGGGCCTTCGGGTCGTTGAGGTCGCCGAAGAAGGTGGCACCGCCGAGGCAGGTGGTGGTGCAGCGGGTCAACTCCCCCTTCTCCACCCGGTGGATGCAGAAGTGGCACTTGCGGGCGTTCCCCACCGGCGAATGCCAGTGGCTCCGGCGGCGGAAGGTCTTGCCGTACTCCCCCGAGTTCTCCACCTCGTAGGTCCTGGCGTGGAACTCGCCGGTGTAGTATTCACCCGTGTCGGTGGAACGGGCGCCGTAGGGGCAGGCGACCAGGCAGTAGCGGCATCCGATGCACTTGCGGTAGTCGATGGTCACCAGGCCGTCCTCCCGCTTCCAGGTCGCCTTCACCGGGCAGACCCGGGTGCAGCCGGGATTGTCGCACTGCATGCAGGGGCGGGGGAGGAAACGGAGCCCCGTGGCGGGGAAGCGCCCGGTCTCCTCTTCCCTCACCGGCCGGTACTGCATGTGGGGGGGGGTGAGGTTTTCCGACATGCAGCCGGTGGTGCAGGCGTGGCAGCCTATGCAGCGCCGGAGATCGATGACCATGGCCCAGCGCCGCTGGTCCAGCGGCTTGGCCAGCGCCCGCTCGAGATCGGCCTTCATGACGGCCATGATGTCCATATGCGCGGTCATATCCATGTCATCACTCCCCTTTCGCCGGCGCCTCGAACAGGCCGGAACGCTCTGCCACGAGGTACAGGAACAGCACCGTCCCTGCCGAGGCAAGCAGCACCAGCAGTTCGGCGACCGATGGTGTATAGCCGATCCGCTCCGGCATGTCGTAGACCCGGAAGAGGGGGACCCGGAAACCCCGTACCACCAGGTCGAGACGGGCGATGAACTGGGTGACCAGGACGATAGCGGTGGCCAGGAGCACGCCGCCGGGGCTCTTCCGGTAGGTCAGGATCAGGAACGGCACCACCAGGGAGACGACCATGCCGAAGACCAGGTCCGTCACCATGGTCTCCCGGAAGATCTCGTAGCCGCTGCCGCTCCCGGCCAGGCCGATGATGGTCCGGCAGAAGGCGAGGACGAAGACGCTGGCCAGGGCGATCTTCTGCATCCGGATGAACGGGCGGAGGAGTTCCCGGCAGCCGTCTTTCGCGGCTCTCAGGGCGACCACGGCGGCGCAGAGGGCATTGCCGGCGAGGAAGCCGGCAAAGATGAAGTAGACCGGCAGGAGGGCGCTGTAGTAGTAGGGGAGGGAACTCACCGCGCCGAAGAGACTTCCCAGGGAGCAGTAGGTGATCAGCGGGATGATGAAGGAGGCGTACAGGAGCCCCTTGGAGTGGTGGTGGCGCCGGACGTTGTAGTACTCGACCAGCAGGATGGCGATGTCCGCCGTGTACCAGACCGACATCCAGAACATGGGTGAGGTCGGGTTGGGGGAGAGGATGAACCAGAAGAGGCGCTCTACGTGCCCCAGCTCCGAGGCCAGGGAGAGGAAGCCGGCCAGGGCGTTCACCAGGCCGAGGAAGATCACCCGACTTGCCAGGGGCTCGTAGGTGCGCCGGAAAAACTGGGTGCCCAGGAAATTGGTGAAGATGCACCCGCCGCTCACCAGGGCGAAGTAGACGTAGGTGGCGATCTGCATCCCCCAGGGGACAAGAGTGGAGGTATTGGTCGTGCGGCCGTGCCCCAGGAAGACGATGGCGGCGATGCCGGCCCCTCCCAGCAGCATGCCGGCGATGGCGGCGTAGAGAGCCACTCCCCCCCGCCCGGCGACGATCTCCCGGAAGGTGGTGGCAAGGCGCTCTTTCTCCGGCAGGAGCAGTCCGAACAGTGTCATCTCATCCCCTCCTCACCGGCTTCACAAACGTGGTGCGCATGGCGGTCCCCCCCATGATCGGGTCCACGGTCGGCTTGGCGATCAGTTCGTCGTCCCCCACCCCCCGGTTGCCCGCCCGGGTCATGCCGGCAGCATGGACACCGAAGCCGTGGTACAGGTAGACCGCGTCCTCCCGCAGCCGCTCGGTCAGCTTCACCCGGATCGTTCCCGGTGATGTCACCCCGGCGCTCGTCTCCAGCTGCACGGTGTCGCCGTCCTTCAGCCCCAGCTCCCGGCCTTTCCTGCTGTTGATCCAGAGGCTGTTCTCCTTCTGCAGGTCGGCCAGGAGGAAATTGTTGGTCGTGCGGGAGAAGGTGTGCAGGGGGGAGCGACCGAAGAGGAGGCGGAAATACCCCTGAGGGGGCTGGGGGTGCCGGGTGTACTTCGGCACCGGGTCGAATCCCTTCTCCTGGAGCTGCTTCGAAAAAAGCTCGATCTTCCCCGAGGGGGTGTCGAAGGTCGGCTCGCTGCCGGGGACGATGTAGGGGGAGGCACCGCCGCTCCTGACGATGACCCCCTTTTTCTTCAGCTCGGCGAACTCCACCCCGCCGGCCTCGCAGCGCCGGGCCAGGTACTCCTCCCCGTCTTTCCAGGGGAAGTAGGCCTGCAGGCCGAGGCGGCTCCCCAGCTCCCTGGTCATCCACCAGGAGGGCCTGGACTCCCAGAGGGGCTCCACCGCCGGCTGGCGCAGGGAGATCTCCAGCTCCTTGAACTTGCCGACCGAGAGGTTGTCGTACCGCTCCAGGTAGGTGCACTCGGGGAGGACCACGTCGGCATGGGCGATCATGTCCACCGGCAGCACGTCGATGGCGACCACCAGGTCCAGGTTCGCCAGGGCCCGGATCGTCTCCTCCCGGTCCGGCATGGTCTTCATCAGGTTGCAACCGTAGACGAACCACCCCTTGACCGGATGGGGCTTGCCGGTGATGGACGCCTGGCGGATTGAGGTCGTGGTCTGGAGGGAGGCGAAGGGGTAGGCCTCGTCCAGCCTGGGGACCCCTTCGCTGTGGGGATACTCGGGGAGCCCCGGATATTCCGGTACCCCGCCACTCACCGGGAGATAGTACCCCCCTTCCCTCCCCCAGGAGCCGAGGAGGGCGTTCAGGATGGCGATGGCCCGGGAGCGCTGGGTGTCGTCACCGTACCAGACCGCGTAGCGCCCCGCGCCGATGCAGACGTGGGGGGCGCTTTTCCCCAGGTCCCGGGCGATCCGGACGATCGTCTCCGCCGGGATGTCGGTCTCCTTCTCCGCCCATTCGGGGGTATACTCCGCCACGGCGGCCCCCAGCTCCTCCAGGCCGGTGGCGTACTTCCCTACGTACTCCCGGTCGTAGAGCTCCTCAACGATGACGATCCGGATCCAGGCCAGCAAGAGGGCCAGGTCCGTGGCCGGCTTGATCGGGAGCCAGTCGTCGGCCTTGGAGGCGATGTTGGAGAGGCGGGGGTCGACCACGGTCAGGCGGGCGCCACGGGCAAGCCCCTGCACCACGTCCTGCACCTGGCTGTTATGGGCATTCTCGCCGAGATGGGAGCCGAGGAGGACGATGTGCCGGCTGTTGTCGAAATCGTAGTACTCCGGGGAGCCCACGTCGGCACCGAAGGTGAGGAGGAAGCCGGTGTCCCGGGGACCGCGGCACTGGGCGAAGGAGGGGGCGGTGTAGTTGCTGCTGCCGTAGGCCTTGAGGAGGTGCTTCCAGAAGGCGCCGCCGGTACCGTGGGAAAAGAGGGCCAGGGCCTCGGGACCGTGCTCCTTCCTGATCTTCTCCATCCTGCCGGCGATCACCCCCAGGGCCTCGTCCCAGGAGGCCCGCTTCCAGACCGGCGCCCCCCGCGTGCCCGTGTTGATCAGCGGGTACTTGAGCCGGTCCGGGTCGTAGAGGGCGCCGAGGGCGGCGTTCCCCCGGCCGCAGAGCCGTCCCCTTCCCCGCAGACTCAGGGGGTTCCCCTCCACCTTGACCACCTTGCCGTTCTCCACCCGGGCGATCAGGCCGCAGTTCCAGAAGCAGAGCTCGCAGAAGGTGGGGACCAGCTTCACCCCTGCCTCCGCACTCTCCTCGGCCCAGGAGAGGAACCTCTCCGGCATGGTGGCGGCGGCCGTGACCCCGGCCGAGGCGACGCCGACGGTTTTCAGAAAGGTCCTGCGGGAAAACTTCATGACATCTCCGCTTTCGATATGTTGATCAGCGCTGATCTTCCGCCAGCAAAGCATTCCCCCCTCCCTCGACGGGAGGGGGACAGGGGGTGGGTGAAGCTTCTACGGTTGAAATAGTGGCACGTTCACCCCCACCCTGACCCTCCCCCGTCAAGGGGGAGGGAATGTTTCGGGGAGGTTGCGAATTATGGGTATCAAGCTGGCCGGTGACAGCAGCAGAAAGAGCACCGCAGCACGAACGCAGGCAGTATTCAGCTGCCCTCCGGTGCCGTCGGCTCCTCCGCCGGCTTCAGGTGAGCGAACTTCCGCTCAACCAGGGTGGCGCCGACGAAGCCGCCGGCCGCCATGAGGATCACCGCCACGACCACCAGACCGTAGGGGAGGCCGAAGTAGCCGTACAGGGTCTGCTTCCCCAGGGAGGACGAGGTGACGAACCCGGCCAGCAGCGGGTAGAGGGTGCCGTAGAGCAGCATGCCGGCCAGGATCCCCCCCATGTTGGCCAGGGCATCGAGCTTGCCCGAGGCACAGGCGACCGCCGACGTACCGGGACAGTAGCCGCCCACGACGAAGCCGACCCCCAGGAGCAGGCCGCCGGCCACCTGGGGCCAGAGGAAGGTGCCGGCCAGGTAGAGCTGTTCCAGGTTGAGCTGCCCGGCACTGGAGAGGAGGTAGACCCCGGTCATGGCGGTGACGATGGCGGTGAACATGACCTTGAAGACCGTCATGTCGAACAGGTAGAACTGGCTCACCAGCTTGCGGGCGCTGCCGAAACCGGCCCGCTCCAGGACAAAGCCCATGCCGAAACCGATGAGGAGGGCACAGAGCAGTCCGTACTCTCCCGGGATGACCTCATTGAGCAGAAGCGGTGCGTTCACAGCCAGGCCCTCCTGACGACGTAGGCTAACAGGTAGGCGCCGGCAAAGACGCACATCATGAAGACCCAGCTCCCCAGATTGAGGAGCGCCCCCCCGGAAAGGGCCTGGCCGCTGGTGCACCCTCGGGCGAACTGGGCGCCGACCGCCATGAGGACCCCGCCGGCGAACGCAAGGAGGAGACGGGGGGCAGCCCCCAGACGTGCTCCCCGTTCCACGGTCAGCCGCCAGCGGCCGGCAAGGAGGGAGGACACCAGCCCCCCCAGCATCACCCCGGCCACCTCGATCACCAGCCAGTCCAGCAGGGGGTGGGGGGCACGACCGGGGTCGAGGTACTTTTCATAGAAACCGTTGCCCGCAACCTGCTCCGGCGACACCATCCCCACCAGCCAGGATAGTGTCGAGGCGAAGGCGCCGGAGGCCCCGAGCCCCTGCCCCGCGAGGACGTAGGCCGACAGGAGCACCAGGCCGAGACAGAAACCGGCCAGGTACGGGTTCACGTAGTCACTGCTCTTCTTCACTGCGCTCATCGTTAATCCTTGGTAATGGTGAAACTGCCGTCCTTGGCAAACGTGGTCTTGGCATTGAGGAACCTGATGTTGCCGTACCCCAGCTCCTTCAGGGTATGGTAGGCCATCTCGGCCTGGTTGCCGGTGTTGCACTGGAGGAGGAGCAGCTTGTCCTTGGGGAGTTCGGCAAGGCGCTCCCGCAACTGGGGAAGCGGCACGTTCCGGGCATTTTTCAGCATGCCGGCGCTGGTCTCCTCGGTAGTCCGCACGTCGATGATCAGCACGTTGTCCGGCAGGGAGGCGGCGTATTTCCTGAACTCCGCCACATCGATCTCACCCGGCTTGGGCTTGGCCACGTACACCGCCTTCGTGGCGATGTTCCCGGTGGCCACGGCGTAGCCGGCCTTCTGCCAGGCGGCAAGGCCGCCGGTGAGCAGCTTCACGTTGCCGTACCCGGCCTTGAGCAGTGCCCGGGCAACCGTGACGCCATCCGTGCCCCCCGCTTCATCATAGACAATGATCGGGGCCTTCTTCTGGGACAGGTCGAGGGTCTGGACAAGCTTCGCCGCCTTTGCTGCCGGGAAGGAGACGGCACCGGCGATGAACCCCTTCTTCGCCGCGGCGGCGCTGCGGGCATCGAGGAGCACGTGGCTCATCTCCTTGTCGAGCCAGCTCTCCTTCAGGGCCTGGGCCGAGAGGACGCCGTAATGCTTTTCGGACCAGGCGGGCATGCCGTCCCGGTAGACCCTGACGTTGGTGTACCCCAGGGCGACGGCCTTTTTCATGGAGGCCGGACTCATGTTGCAGGTGACGCCGGCGCAGTAGAAGATCACCAGGGCCTTCTTGTCGGCCGGGAGGAGCTTGTCCGCCATCTTGTCAAAGGCGGGGTACGGCAGGTTCACCGCGGTGGGGATGGCCCCCTCGTTGAAGCGGAGGGCGGGCCGGGAGTCGAAGAGGAAATACTTCCCCTTTTCCGGCCCCAGGGCCACCAGCTTCTCCACCTCTGCGGTTGAGAGGAGGGCCTCCTTCGGGAGTTCCACCGGGGGCTTGGCGGTCAGCTTCAGGGCTTTCTTGACGCCGTTCTCCTCCCTGTACTCAACCTTCACCTCGTGCCCCTTCTTCAGCTTGTGGTCCTTCAGCAGGGCTACGTCGCCGTTTTCCCGTTTCTCGTTCACCACCTGGAAGCTCTTGTCGTCGAAGGGGAGCACCTCCGTGGCGTCGTCGATCTTGATCTGGATCGCCTTGGACTTGAGGGAGACATTGTCGAAATACCCCCGCAGCACCCCGGTTTCAGCCTTGTGGCAGGTGGTGCAGATCTTGGCGATGGTCGGCTTCTGGGGAGGGGACGGCTCGGCCGAGGCGAGGGAAGCGACGGCGATAACGGCCAGGGGGAGGGCAACCAGGGGCAAACTCGTTGGATAGCGCATCTTCTGTTCTCCTTATCAGGGGAAATGGTGTCGTGACAACGGCTCGGGTACCACTGGAAATCGCCCAAGGATAATCAATCTCTGCCGGCATGTCAACGTAATATA
The DNA here is from genome assembly GCA_937860145.1 of uncultured Geobacter sp. Classification (GTDB taxonomy): domain Bacteria; phylum Desulfobacterota; class Desulfuromonadia; order Geobacterales; family DSM-12255; genus CALMBF01. The sequence continues at coordinate 794 of CALMBF010000097.1, read as the reverse complement.
TGAATTATTGAATGTTTAATGAATGGTCGATTGGCTGGGGGCAGGACGGGGGGGAGAGATCAGACGTCGAGACGAAGTTCCACACCCCAGGGGACCGGTTGTTCCCCCTCCCGGGTCAGGACCCAGAGGGTGGGGAATTCCATCTTTTCCGGGGCAGGGCCGACGCCGTCGGTGAGGTAGATGACCGCCGCGGGGCGGGGGTGCATGGTGCGGGCATGGTCGAAAACCGGCCGCAGGTCGGTGAAGCCGCCGCCGTGGTAGCTCTCGACCTCGACGGCGCTGCCACGGAAGGAGTGGATCTTCTGGATCCGGCTGTTGGCGTAGAGCACGGTGAGGAAGGTCTCCCGCCCCCGGGCGATCCGGACCAGTTCGGCGGCAAAGGCCTCCCGGAGCTCCGCGATATCGGTGGAATCGCTCACATCCACCCCCACCAGGAGGGAGAGGCGGTGCCTCTTCCTCGTCCCCGGGGTTTCGTGGGCGAAGCGGCGGTTCTCCCGTTGCCAGGTGGAGCGGCGGCCGACCCGGCCCGCGGTGGCGACGAACTGGCGCAGGACCATGCGCCAGGGGATGGGGGAAGGGGCCAGCATCCCCGCGACCAGGGTACGGACCTCTCCCGGCACGACGCCGTCGCACTTCTGCCAGGCATCCCGGACCATCCCCCGGACCATCTCCTCGGCCAGGCGCAGGGGGGTGCTGTCCGCCTCCTCCCAGACCGCGTGGTCGTCCACCGGGCTCTGGTCGGTTCCGGCCGACGGGGTCCTCCCCCCTCCTGCGTCGCCGTCCCCCTCCCCTCC
>CALMBF010000096.1 GCA_937860145.1 uncultured Geobacter sp. | reverse complement strand
GCCCCCCAGCAGTCCCCCTTCGAAGGGGGAAAGATCACCATCACCCCGGACAAGGCGACCAATTCCCTGGTCATCATGGCATCTCCCAATGATTACCAGAACCTGCTCCAGGTCGTGCAGAAGCTGGACAAGCGCCGTCGCCAGGTCTTCGTCGAGGCGGTGATCGCCGAGGTCTCCCTGGACAAACTCCGCGACCTCGGGGTGAAGTGGGGCGTAGCAGCGGGGGCGGCGACCAGCACGGTCACTGCCGTAGGTGCCTTCGACCCCCAGGGGGTCTTTACCGGCTCTGACCTCTCCGGGATCCTGGCCGCCCTCAAAGCCGCGAGCATCACCATTCCCGACCTTGCCGGCACCGCCGTCAATATTGCCGGCGTGGTCAAGGCGCTCGAATCCCACGGCGCGGTCAACGTCCTCTCGACCCCGACCATCATGACGTCGGACAACAAGGAGGCGGAGATCTTCGTGGGGGAGAACGTACCGTTCATCTCCAGCACCAACCTGTCATCCACAGGCCTCTCCCAGCAGTCGGTGGAACGGAAGGATACGGGCATCAGCCTGAAGATCACCCCCCAGATCAGTGAAGGTGAGTATGTCAAGCTCGACATCTACCAGGAGATCTCGGCGGTCAAGGACGCGACCAGCAAAGGGGCAGCGGCCGATATCACCACGACCAAGCGTTCGGCCAAGACCTCGGTCGTTGTCAAGGACAAGGATACGGTGGTCATCGGCGGGCTGATCCAGGACCAGTTACAGGAGACCGTCGACAAGGTGCCGCTGCTGGGGGACATCCCCCTCCTCGGCTGGCTCTTCAAGACCAAGCACATGGGGCGGACCAAGACCAACCTGATGATCGTCCTCACCCCCCGCATCGTCCGCGGTGCCCAGGAGATGTCCGAAGTCTCCGGCAACCAGAGGCAGAAATTCGACGAAGCGGTCCTGATGGACCGTCCGTTAACTCTCGACAAGGAGCTGCCGGTGAAGCGGTGACCACCGCTCACCGTTTCCGATACCATGACAGACGCAACGGACATCCAGAACATCGCCGCCCGGCTCGGGTTCACCTCGGCTCCAACGGTGGACGACAGCATGGTCGACACCGCGTGGCTCGCCCGCCTCCCCCTCGCCTTTGCCCGGAACAACCTGCTCCTCCCCCTCCGGGAAGAGGATGGCCGGCTCCTGGTCGCGATCGGCGAACCGACCAACCTCCTCGCCCTGGACGAGCTCCAGGGTGCCCTCGGCCTGCCGGTGCAGGGGCTCGTCGTCCCCCGCGACGAGGTGCTGGCCGCCATCAACCGGCTCTACGCCCGCCAGGCCGGGTCGGCCCAGGAGGTGGTGGCCGAACTGGAGGCGGAAGACCTCTCCACCATCGCTTCCGAACTCTCCCACCCCAAGGACCTGATGGACCTGACCGACGAAGCCCCGGTCATCCGCCTCCTCAACTCCATCCTGTTCCAGGCAGTGAAGGAGCGGGCCAGCGACATCCATATCGAGCCGTTCGAACGGGAGCTGGACGTCCGGTTCCGGGTCGACGGCATCCTCTACAAGATGCTCTCCCCCCCCAAGATCATCCAGGAGGCCCTCGCCTCCCGGGTAAAGATCATGGCGGGACTGAACATCGCCGAAAAACGCCTCCCCCAGGACGGCCGCTTCAGGGTCATCGTCGCGGGGAGGGAGGTGGATATCCGCGTATCCCTCATCCCCACCTTTTTCGGCGAGCGGACGGTGCTCCGCCTGCTGGACAAGCAGCGGGGGGTCCTCTCCCTCACCGACATCGGTATGGGGGAGCGTGAAAACGGCCTCATGGAGAAGCTGCTCCGCCGGACCAGCGGCATCATCCTGGTGACCGGGCCGACGGGGAGCGGCAAGACCACCACCCTCTACAGTGCCCTCACCCGCATCAATTCGCCGGACAAGAACATCATCACCATCGAGGACCCGATCGAATACCAGCTGCCGGGGGTGGGGCAGATCCAGGTCAACCCCAGAATCGACCTCACCTTTGCCCAGGGACTCCGCTCCATTCTCCGCCAGGACCCGGACATCATCATGGTCGGCGAGATCCGCGACGCGGAAACCGCCGAGATAGCCATGCAGGCCAGCCTGACCGGCCACCTCGTCCTCTCCACCCTGCACACCAACGATGCGGCCACCGCCATTACCCGCCTCATCGACATGGGTATCGAACCGTTCATGGTCGCATCGACCCTCTCGTCGGTGGTCGCCCAGCGGCTGGTACGGGTCATCTGCCCCCACTGCCGCGAGGAGTACCGTCCGGAGCGGAGTTACGCCGGCATCACCCTGCCGGAAAAACTCTACCGGGGCCGGGGGTGCGACCGCTGTTTCCAGCTGGGGACCATCGGCAGAACGGGCATCTACGAAATGCTCCCCGTGGACAGCGAGCTCTGCTCCATGATCATCCGCCGCAGCTCGACCGCCGAGATCAAGGAGTACGCCATCTCCCGCGGCATGCGGACCCTGCGGGACGACGGCCTGGCCAAGGCCGCGGCCGGCATCACCACCATCGAAGAGGTCCTCCGCGTGACCCAGGACGACTATGCCGACATTTCGCTATAAGGGGTATCGGCAGGACGGTCGGGAGACCAGCGGGGAGGTCACTGCCGACAACCAGCGCGACGCCCGGGCCCGCCTGAAGAGCGACGGGGTGCTCGCCACGGAGATTGCCGCGGAGAGCCCCGCAGGCGGTCGGAGACGGCTGTTCCGGCCGGGGACGGGAGTGCCGGAACTGGCCCTCATGACCCGCCGCCTGGCGACCCTGATCAGCGCCTCCATGCCGATCTACGAAGCGGTGACGACCCTGATGGAGCAGGAGAGACCGGGGGAGCTGCGCAGCGTCCTCTCCCGCCTGCGGGACCGCCTGGCCGAGGGTTCGGGGCTGGCGGCGGCCCTCGCCCAGGAATCGGGACTGTTCTCCGAAAGCTACATCAGCATGGTTGCCGCCGGGGAGGCAAGCGGAGCCCTCGACCTGGTGCTGGAACGCCTGGCCACCTTCCTGGAGGAACAGGAGGCGGTCCGCTCCCGGGTGACCACCGCCCTCGCCTACCCCCTGCTGATGATCGTCGTCGGTTGCGGGGTGATGCTCTTTCTCCTCGGCTTCGTCATCCCCAAGATCACCGTCGTCTTTGCCGACAACAGGGCAGCCCTCCCCCTCATAACGGTCGCCCTGATCAAGGTCAGCACCCTGGTCCGCAAGGGGTGGTGGCTCCTGCTGCTCCTCGCCGCAGGGACGGGCATCCTCTACCGCCGTCTGCTGCGGCAGGAGCGGTTCATCCTGAAACGGGACCGGCTGCTCCTCAGGCTGCCGGGTCTGGGGTCGCTGCTGCAGAAACTCGTCCTCTCCCGCTTCGCCAAGATCCTCGGTCTTCTCCTCGGCAGCGGCGTGCCGGTGATCCGGGCCATGGAGATCACCGCCGAAGCCGTCGTCAACCGGGCGTACCGCCTCTTCCTGGCAGAGGTGAAGAGTGACCTGATCGAGGGGGGGAAACTCTCCGCCAGCCTGGCCAAGAGCCCCCTCTTCCCCCCCCTGCTGGTGCACATGGTCGGCATCGGCGAGCAGAGCGGCACCATGGAGGCTATGCTGGAGAAGGCGGGGAGCGCCTTCGAGGGGGAGTTCAACACCGCCACGACCCGCTTCCTCTCCCTGCTGGAACCGTTGCTGGTGCTGGCCATGGGGCTGGCGGTAGGATTCGTGGTCATCGCCGTGCTGCTCCCCATTTTCCAGCTCAACCAGCTGGTGAAGTAGAGACCGTCACACCGTGCTCGCCATCACACTACCCCGGAGGTTCAGATATGCCCGAACAGATTCGTAACAATCGCGGTTTCACCCTCATCGAAATCATGGTCGTCATCGTCATCCTCGCCCTCCTTGCCGCCCTCGTCGGGCCGAAGATCATCGGCCGGAGCGACGACGCCAAGATCGCCGACGCCAAGGTCCAGATCAGGAACCTGGAGACCGCCCTCAAGCTCTACAAGCTGGACAACGCCGTGTACCCGACCACCGAGCAGGGGCTCGCCGCCCTGGTCACCAAGCCGACGGTCGGCGTCATCCCGAAAAACTACAAGGCCGAGGGGTACCTGGAGAGCAAGAAGGTCCCCCAGGACCCGTGGGGTAACGAGTTCGCCTTCATCTCCCCCGGGGCCAACGGCGACTACGACCTCTGCTCCTACGGGGCCGACGGGGTAAAGGGGGGCGAAGGGAAAGGCGCCGACATCTGCAACTGGAACCTGCAATGAAACAGGAACGAGGTCCGGGGTCCGAGGAACGAGGAATATCAGTCGTGGCTCTCCTCGAACCTCGATCCTCGATCCTCGATCCTCGCCTTTGCAGTGGCTTTACCCTGCTGGAACTGATGGTGGTGCTCGTCATCATCGCCGTTGCCGCGGCGCTCGTCGCCCCCCGGCTGCCGGTTGCCGAGAGCATGGAACTGCAGAGTTCGGCGCGCAGGGTGGCGGCGACCCTCCGCTACCTTGAGGAACGGGCAGTGGCCGGCAAAACCCTGTACCGGTTGCACCTGGACATTGCCACCAGCACGGTGCGCATCACCCGCAAACTGGCCAGCGGCGACGAGGTCCCCCCCGATGACCAGATGCTCGCCCGTGAGATACTCGGCAAGAGGGTCGTCATAACCGACGTGAGCACGCCGCGGCTCGGCAAGGTCAGCGAGGGGGAGGTCGTCATCGATATCGGCACTGCTGGCCTGACCGATCTCCTCACCATCCACCTGGCGACAGGGACGGATAAGGCGTTCACGATTGCAGCCCTCCCGAACAATGGCCGGGTCAAGGTGCTGGCAGGGTATGAGGAGCTGACGCTGTGAAAGGCTTTACCCTCCTCGAGGTGCTGGTGGCCCTGGCCATCATGGCGGGTGTCATCCTGACGACGATCGTCGCCTTCAACTATCACCTGGGAATCGTCATCAGGGACAAGGACGAAAGTGCCGCCATACTCCTTGCCCGGGGGAAGATCGATGATCCGGCATTCGCCCTCCTGCCTGCCGGCACGGGGAACTTTGCCCCCCAGCGACCGGACATCTCGTGGGAGAAGAGTTTCCTGCCGACAGAGATTCCGGGGGTGGCAAAGATGGTTTTCACCATCACATGGGATAAGGAGAGGAGAAAACTGGTTCTTGTCCGCTACGTTGCCAAAACCTGACCCCTCCAGGGAGCGCGGGTTCACCCTTCTCGAACTGCTCCTGGCACTGGCTCTCCTCGCCATCCTCACGGCGGCGCTCTACGGCAGCTACTTTTCCCTCTTCAAGGGACGTGACGCAGCCAGCGAGGGGATGGAGTCCCGGCGCGAGTTGCGGACCACCCTCGACCTGCTCCGACGGGAACTGACCGGGATCATCTACCGGAGAAACGACGAGCGCTTCCGCTTCATCGTCGAGGATCGCGACCTTTACGGCAAGCCTGCCTCGACCCTCTCCCTGACCGCCATTGCCCCGCCCGAAACGGGTCAGGGTGCAGTTTCCGATCTGGTCGACATCAGCTACCGGATCGTCGAGAAGGGGGGGACCATGGTCCTCGGCCGCCAGGCAAGGGACCTGCACGTCACCACCGAACCGCTCCGTTACCCGCAGATGGAAAAGGTGGAAGGATTCCTGGTCGAATGCCGTAGCGGCGACAAATGGGTACGGAGCTGGGACACCGCCATAAACATGACCCTCCCCGCGGCCGTTCGGGTGACCATAACCGTGAAGGAGGATGACAAGCCGGTGGAATATTCGGTGGTCGCCACTCCGAGGATAGCCGTACCGTGAAGGGCCAGGGGGGATTTGCCCTGGTGGTGACCCTGCTGGTGACCGCTCTGCTGGTCGCCCTGACCGTGGAATTCATCACCGACGTCTACGTGGATACCACGGCACGGCAGAATTTCGTCGACAGTCAGCGCGCCTCCCTCCTGGCAGAATCGGGGATAGAGGGGGCCGCCAGGATCCTGCAGACGACCCTGGCGGCCCAGGGCGACTTCACCTCCCTCAGGGACCAGTGGGCCAGACCGCTGGAACTCACCGATGAGAGCGGTGACCTGCGCATCACCATCGAGGAGGAAAACGGCAAGCTCAACCTCAATTACGTTGCCGGCCCAAACGGGGAGTTCACCCCCGCTTACGCGGAGAGCGCGGACCGGCTGTTCAAATCTCAGGGGCTGCGGTCCGCGGACCTGCTCGACGCACTGGCCGACTGGCTTGACACTAACGACCTGCCACGGCCGGGAGGGGCGGAGTCTCCCTACTACCTGACCCGCAAGCCCCCGTACAAGGCGGGCAACGGCCCGCTTCTGACCTGTGACGAACTGGCCATGGTGCGGTGGTTCGACCCGGCGGTTCTCGCCAAGGTCCGCCCCTTTGTCACCGTGTACGCCGATACTGCCGAAGGAGCGTACATCAATATCAACACCGCTCCGAAAGAGGTACTGCTGGCCCTTGACGAGCAGATGACCGAGGCCCTGGTGGAGAGGATTCTCGACTACCGCAAGGTCACCCCGTTCAAGTCCAGGGGAGAACTCACCCGGGTGGCGGGGATGGAAACCATCGTCGCCAGCATAAAAATGCCGCTGCGCACCAGGGGGAGCATCTATCGCATCCGCTCGGAGGCAACCGTCAACGGTACGGCACGGATAGTCGAGGCGGTCGTTAACCTGTCGGTCAGCTCTGCACCCCGCACGCTCTTCTGGCGGGAGTATTGAGAGACAGCCTCTCCCCCTCTCTGCGATGACATCTACATGCGAGGAGATATGTTCATAACCGTTATCCAGTTCTCTGCGGACGAGTTGACCGTCGCCCGTTTCAGCACACAGAGGTCACAGCTCCTCTTTCTCGAAGGGGCACGCCATCGCCTCGACGAAACGCCCCTGCCGGAGCTGCTCGCCGCCTGGAAGGAGAAGTCCGGGGGGGACAGGATTATCCTCTCCCTGCCGGCAGCGCTCTTCAGCATGCGGGAGATCGAACTCCCCCTGGGCGAACGTAAAAAGGCCCGGGACATTCTCCCCCTCGAGCTGAAGGGTGAGATCGCCCTTGAGAGCGATGACCTCATCTTCGAGGCACTGCCGCTGGAAGCCGGGACCTATGCCGCGCTCTGGTGCAACGCGACACGCCTGGCCCCCCACATCGCCAGGCTTGCCGATGCGGGTCTCGATCCGGAGATAGTGACCTCTCCCCTCTTCTCCTGGCACCATCTGCTCCCGGCGGGCGACTCCACCTGCGCCCTGACGGACGGCGAGGCAGCAGCCATCTACAGGGGGCGGACCCCCGTCTACCTCAGGGCCCTTCCCGGTGGCATCGACAAAAACCTCGACGCCACCCTGGCCGCGGTGGAGCTCGCCAAGGGGATCACCGTGGAACAGCTCTTTTCCCTAGCCGGCAGCGGAGGGGACGCAGTGGTGTCCGGCTCGGCGCCTCTCCCCATCAGCCCGGCCCTGGCAGCCTGTTTCCCGTCGGATACCGCTGCCGCCAGGGACCTGGCCTCTGCGTACGCCGCCGCAGCCGACCTCATGACCAACGACCCCGTCAACTTCCGCCGCGGCCCCCTCACCTTCGTCCGCCGCACGCTGGAGTTGCGGCGCAAGCTGCGGCTCACCGCTGCCCTGGCCATAGCCGCCCTCCTGCTCCTGTTCGCCGAATCGGGTGTCAGGTACTACCTGCTACAGAAGGATCTGACGTCGGTCGAGGCGTCAATTAGGAAAATCTATGGCGAGGCGTTCCCCAAACGGAGCAAGGCGGTCGACGAGGTAGCCGAGATGAAGGCCGAGATCAAGCGTCTCGGTGCCTCGTCCTCCCAGGGGGTACTCGCCGTGCTGAAAAAGCTCTCCGATGCCAAGGGTGAGGATCTGACCGAGTTGTACGAAATCGATATCGATGGTTCGCAGGTCTCCGGCAAGGGGGTGGCCCGCACCCTCCAGGGGGTCAACGATTTCAAGGCGCGCTGTGCCCCCCTGTTCGGCGGGTTCGAGGTGAGCGAACTCAAGAGCCGTTCCGACGGCGCCACCGGCTTCTCCTTCAGAAGCGGTTCGAAGGAGGTGGGCAAATGAAGCTCATGGAGCTGTACACCAGCCTCGACCGGCAATCACGCTCACGTCTGGCGGTCGCCGTTATCTCCCTTCTCCTCCTTGCCCTCTGTTACTCCCTGCTGCAGGAGCGGATATCCCGGATGAAACTGAGACGTACCGGCAGGGAGGCGGTGGTGAAGGAGCTCCTGCTGCTCAGCCACCAGTTCAGAGTGGCCAGCAACGATGCCCAGAGGCTGAGCAACCGCCTTGCGGCGGTCAGGACCGACGATTCCCTCGCCAAGCTGGTGGAAGAGACCGGCATCAGGGGGAAGAATATCCAGGTCAAGCCGGTGAAAGGCGAAGAGCGTCAGGGGATGGTGGAGGACGCGGCCGAGGTGAGAATCGAGGGGATAACCGCCAATGAAGCGGTCAACCTCCTCTTCCTCCTGGAAAAGGGGACACGGCCGGTTGTTATCAAGAAGGCAAATCTCAAGACCCGCTACGATGACCCGGCCAGGCTGGATGTCACCCTCGTCGGGGCGGTGCTGAAGCCACTCCCCCAGGAGACAAGATGACCGCGGCGAAAACAGCCAGGTACGTGGCCGGTGCCGTCGCGGCCCTGCTCCTGTTCATCCTGCTGACAATCGCCTTCATCCCCCGGCAGGCCATCCTGGACGCCCTCAACCGGGGGCTGGCCGAACAGGGGCTCAGCCTCTCCGCCATATCCTTCGGCAAGGCCCTACCGCTGGGTCTGCGGGGCACCGGCTGGTCCCTCTCCTCGACACGGGGCCCACTGCTTACCCTCGACAGGGCATCGGTCAGGCTGCAGCTCGTCCCCCTCCTGCGGGGTATAATCGCCGTCACAATCGAGGGGGCAACGGGTTCCGGCAGGATCTCAGCCACTGCCACCTCTGCCGCCAGCGGCACGTTACGGATGGACATCCAGGGACTGAGCCTGGAGCAGATCCCGTTCTTCACCACGGTAGCCGGCGTCAGGGCAGCGGGGATCGTCAACTGCCAGGCGGAGGTCTCCGGTCTCAGGGGAAGAGGGTCGGGCTTCGTCAAGCTGGACGCACGGGGGGTCGATCTGCGCGGAATCAAGCTGGGAGAGACGCCGCTCCCCGACGCCGCCTACCAGACCGTTCAGGGGATGCTGCGCATCAGGGGCGGGACGGGAAGCGTGGAGAGTTTTACCCTCCAGGGGGAGGGACTCTACGTACGGCTCAAGGGGGACATCGTTCCGGGAAGCTCGCTCCCCGACTCACCCCTGGCGTTGACCATGGAGCTGATGCCCAAACCGGACTTCCTCGAACGGCAGAAGTTCGTCTTCCTGCTGCTGGCCAAGTATCTGGATACCCCGGGACACTACCAGATACCGCTCAAGGGGACCTTGGGCAAGCCGCTGATGGAGTAATCCTGCCGACAACCCCACCTGAACGAGAGAGAGCGCAAGAATGGCGGCATCTGCCTCACCCTTGCGCTCTCCGCTCCATCAAGTTTTTTCCCTGCTTCTAGCTCCTGCCGGGGCGGCGATATTCAACGATCACATCCCGTTTCTCCCGGGGAGCTCCCCATTTCTTCCGCCGATCTCCGGACGGTTTCTGCTCCTGTCCACGACCATGGGCATGTTTCCCTGCACCATCTGGCTTCGGTGCAGATCCAGCCGATCTGCGGGCACCAGGCCTGCTGCCGCCGCCACCGGGTAAATTCGGCAGTTCACGTTTCGGCTCGAGTCCCTCGATAACCTGGCGGGGAAGCTTCTGGCCGATGTAGCGCTCGATCCGCTGCAGATAGCTGAGCTCGTTCAGGGAGACGAAGGAGATCGCCGTGCCGGTCGCCCCGGCACGGCCGGTACGGCCGATCCGGTGGACATAATCCTCGGCAAAGCGGGGGAGGTCGAAGTTGATGACATGGCTGATGCCGCTGACATCAAGCCCCCGGGCGGCAACATCGGTGGCCACCAGCAGCTTGACCTTGCCGCGCCGGAGGTTGACGATTGTCCGGTTTCGTGCCCCCTGGCTCATGTCGCCATGAAGGGCAGCTGCCGAGTGCCCCTGCTGGAGGAGCTCCTGGGCAAGGATATCCGCATCCCTCTTGGTGGCGGAAAAGATGATCGCACGGGAGAGTTCCTTGTCGGCGATGAGGTGCTGCAGCAGACGACTCTTGTGTTTCATGTCGTCGGCGACATGGAGACGCTGCTCGATGGTATCATGGGTGACCTTCCGGCCGGCGATCTCGACTCTCTGGGGATCGCGCAGCATGCTTCCCGCCAGCCTCGCCATGGCCTTGTCCATGGTGGCGGTGAACATCAGCGTCTGCCGTCCTTCGGGTGTGGCGGACGCGATCTTCTCCATGTCCTCGCTGAAGCCCATGTCCAGCATCCGGTCGGCCTCATCGACGATCAGCATTTCCACCCGTCCCAGGTTGAGACGCCCGTTCTCCAGATGGTCGACGAGCCGTCCCGGAGTCGCGACAATCAGGTCGACCGGCTGGGAAAGGAGCCGCAGCTGGTCGCGGTAGGCCATCCCTCCCAGGATCGCGCCGCTGCGTACCCGGGTGAATTTGCCATAGGTACGGACCGCATCACTCACCTGGTTGGCCAGCTCGCGGGTCGGTGTAAGGACCAGCACCCGGGGGCCGCGTCCGGCACCCTTCGGGGGGGATGCCAGCAGGTGCAATGCCGGCAGGACGAATCCGGCCGTTTTCCCCGTGCCCGTCTGGGCAATGCCGATCAGGTCTCTTCCGGCCAGGGCAACAGGGATGGCCTGCTCCTGGATCGGTGTGGGGGTGTCATAGCCGCACGCCTTCACGGCCTTGAGAATGGGGGGGAGGAGTTGCAGTTCATCAAACGTCATATGATAATTCCTTTGGGTTGCAAGATCGGCTTGGTACGGACCATGACGGCCGCACAATAATACGCACTGCTGCCGGACGGGACCTCTTGCGCTCGTCCTGCCGGAAAGCATCGTGAATATGAACGGATTGGCAATGTCACCAACCGAGATTGCAACTGCGGAATCAGGAGATACTGAAGGCAGGAGGGGTCAGTCAGTGATGGTGCCGGCAGGGGCTGTGCCCTGCCGGGATGTTCTGTCTTCTGTGGCGCGTCGCGGGATTCAGGTGATAACGATGGCGGTTGGTGCCGGTGGGTTGCACGATGTGCACTGAATCAGGACAACGGGCATGGGGGGCTACTTGACCGTAGCGTCCTCCAAGATGATTTCGTAGTAGTAGCCACCGCCGAAATCGACGTTGTTGTGGAATACGCCGGTCGCCGTAACGATGTCGCCGACTTCGGGGGTATCCTTGGTGGTAACCACCAGTTTGTTATTCCACTTGCCGCCGCTGGCATCGGTAATGTGGACCCAGTTCCGGCCCATGATCTCGGCAGAAACCTTCACGACCTGGCCGCGAACGACAATGGTTTTCCCCTGGAGCTCGGTCCTTTTCTGCATGATCTCTTCGAGGCTGTAGGAGTTTTCCCCCGGGGCCTTCTCCACCTTAAGCCCTTCGACAACCTTGCCGCTCCCCTTCTTTTTCCCCGGAGCGGGCTTGCCCATGTCAACACCCTTGTGGGCATTCTCCTTGCGCGTCTTGTTATACTTCTCGGTCGGGCCGTTGGAGAAGATAATCTGGTCGAACTTTCTGCTCAGGGGCTTGCTGGTAAACTCGCCCATCTCTACGCCGCCCAGGAGCTCGACCTCGTCACCGACCGTGACATACAGCTCCGGAATGGCAACCCACGACTTGACGCCATCCTTTTCCAGGTGCAGATAGGTATAGCCGCCGCTGTTGATTGCCTCCACCACCTTGCCGGTGATCGGCGGGAGTTCATCGGGGTTTTTGTATACCTTCTGGCCGGTCATCTCCGGCATGGCGAATGCCGTGCAGCCGATAAATACGAGCATAAGAACCGTGACTGCAGCAACTGTTTTTCTCATGATCCACTCCTCCTGACGCAACAGGCTGCGCACCGGGGCTGCGCAGAGAGTTGGAAACCAAAAAAGGCCCGGGTTTCCCAGGGCCTTTTTTGTATCGATTGGCGTCCCCTGCCGGATTTGAACCGGCGTCGCCGCCGTGAAAGGGCGGTGTCCTGGGCCGGGCTAGACGAAGGGGACAGTGAAATTAAATGGTGAGCCGCGTTGGGATCGAACCAACGACCACCTGATTAAAAGTCAGGTGCTCTACCTACTGAGCTAGCGGCTCGCTGCAACAAGAATAACTATATATCAAACCATCTTTTGCAGGTCAACAGTTTTTTATCAGACAAACGGATTTTTCAGGGAAATGGTTTCATCCCTGCGCGGTCCTACCGATACCATGACGATCGGGCATCCGATCAGCTCTTCCAGTCGCTTGATGTAGGTGCGCGCATTTTCCGGGAGCTCTTCAAACGTGCGGATACCGCTGATCGGGGTTTTCCATCCCGGCAACTCTTCGTAAACCGGCTCACAGGCGGCAAAAACGTCAAGGGTTGCCGGGATCTCGTCGATAACGGTCCCCTTGTAGCGGTAACCGGTACAGATCTTGATCGTTGCGAAATCGTCGAGCACATCGAGCTTGGTCACTGCAACGCCGGTCAGGCCGTTGACCCTGACGGCATAGCGGAGCACGATGGCATCGAACCAGCCGCACCGCCTCGGCCTGCCGGTTGTGGAACCGAACTCGTTGCCCGCCTGGCGCATTTTCTCACCGTCGTCGTCAAGCAGTTCGGTCGGGAACGGACCGCTACCGACACGGGTCACATACGCCTTGGAGATGCCGATGATCTCGTCGATGGAGCGGGGGCTCACGCCGGTGCCGGTACATGCCCCGCCGGCACAGGTCGAGGAGGAGGTCACGAACGGATAGGTACCGTGGTCGATATCGAGCAGCGTCCCCTGGGCACCTTCGAACAGGATGTTCCTGCCGGCCTTGACTTCCTTGTGCAGCATCAGGCTGGTGTCTGCCACATACTTGCGCAGGATATCGGCATAGCCGCAGTACTCGTCGAAGATCTCCTCGAAGGTGAACGGTTTGTCGCCGAGAAACCTCTCCAGAAGGAAATTCTTCTCGTCAAGGGCCTCACGCAGCTTGCGGGCAAAGATCTCCCGGTCGAGGAGGTCGCAGAGCCGTATCCCGCGACGGCCGATCTTGTCTTCATAGGCCGGGCCGATCCCTCTCCCGGTCGTACCGATCTTCCTGTCGCCGCTCCGTGCCTCGCGGGCCAGGTCGATCCTCTTGTGATACGGCATGATCACATGGAGTGCCTCGCTGAGGCAGAGCACCGAATCGTCCTCCATCTTCCCCTTTGCCTTCAGGTTGGTGATCTCCCTGATGAACACCTCGGGATCGAGGACCACGCCGTTGCCGATGATACACCTCTTCCCTTTGTGGAGGATGCCGGAAGGGATGAGGTGCAGGACTACCTTTTCATCGCCCACCACGAGGGTATGGCCGGCATTGTTCCCCCCCTGGTACCGGACGACATTGTCCGCATGCTCAGTATAGATATCTACGACCTTGCCTTTACCCTCGTCACCCCACTGGGCACCGATCACGACCACATTAGCCATGGTACTCTCCTTGTCATAGTTGCCGCCGCCACCATCTGGCGCCATCTAAATTCTGTTATCCGCACGGTGCCGGCCTGCCACGCACCTTATAAACACATAATCGACGAGCAATCGCCAGCCAGCAGCTGCGCCTTTTTCACGATGCAACCGGCACCGTCAGCCACCCGCACCAGGTAGACCTCGTCGTGAGCACAGTTATCGCCACCGATGACCATGATCCTGAGGATATTCATACGCTCCGCATAGGCAAGGGACTGGGCGTAATCGCGCCGGATGATGTCCCGGGCAACAGAGTACCCACTGCGGCGGAGCACCGTGGCGATCTCAAGGGCATCGCGCCGGTCTTCGAGCATGTTGAAGATGAGCAGGTCACGGCTCTTGCTGGCTTCAACCTCCGGACGCTTTTCGAGACAGTGGAGCAAGGGGAGCAGATTGAATGCGAAACCCGTCGCGGGGGTGGACAGGCCATAGCGGGCCATCAGGGTATCGTAGCGGCCACCACCGCAGACCGGTTGTCCCAGGCCGGGCACAAAGCCCTCGAACGTGATGCCGGTATGGTAATGCAGCCCGCGGATCTCCCCAAGATCGATGGTCAGCTGGTCGCGGATGCCATGGATCCCCAGGATGTCGACGACCTGCACCAGGTTGTCAAGAGCCCGCCGGGAGCGGTCATTGCGTACCGTCCCTCCTGCCGTTGACAGCACATCTATACCACCGAAAAGCCTTGGCAGGGACGCAATCTCCTCCTTGGATGCATCGGATATCCGCTCCTGCTCCAGGAGTTCTCTCACCGCGGAGGCATCTTTTTTGGCAATGGCCCCCTGCAGCCGTCGAGCGACCTGTTCATCAAGGCCCGCTGCTGCGATTATCCCGCGAAAGAACTCGACCTGCCCCAGATCAAGCTTGAAACCTTCGAAACCGAGCTCCTGCAGGACCTCCACCGCCATCGCCACCATCTCGGCATCCGCTTCGGGCGAATCCAGCCCGATCAGTTCAACCCCGGACTGGAATATCTCGCGGCTCAGACCCGACTGGGACTCGACATGACGGAGGACCCTTCCGTTGTAATAGAGACGGTGGGGCAGTGGATACCCTCCCATGCGCATTGCCTCGATGCGTGCAACCTGGGGTGTGATATCCGGTGGTATGGCCAGGAGCCGGCCGCTCTGCCGGTCATCGAAACGAAACGTTTTCTCCCGAAGTTCATCGTCCATACCGACGGACAGGGTATCTTCAAACTCCAGCATGGGGGGTATGATGCGTCTGAACCCCCAGAGTTCAAATACCGTGCGGATTTTTCCCTCAATGTAGCCGATCTTGTCGGCCTGCTCGGGGAGAAAGTCGGATACCCCTTTAGGGATGGAAGTTTCTTTGGTAGGGCCTGCGTGAAATGGCATGAAAAGTCCCGCTGGTGCGATGCAAAACGCTCAAAATCTAACAGTATAGCCATGGCATGTCAACGTAAAAAGGGCGCCCCCGGGGACGCCCTTCTTCTCCTACCGCTCACGATTTCAGCAGGGACCGTGTCCCTCTGCCCTATTCCACCCTTTTTATGGCAATGGCACTGGCACCCTTTTCGAAAATTCCCGCCTTCTTCACGACCTCAAGCAGCACGAGCTCCTTCTGCCCCTCGTCATACAGGAAGTCTGACAGGTAGTTCTGACTCGGCTTCGTATGCCACAACTCATCCAGGGTGGCGCCGTTCCACGCAAATGCGTAAATGGAGTTCTTGTTGAACGAGCGGCTGTCGCCGATGACGAACGTCCCCTCGTTTTTCGGGACAATGATGGTGCCATCCTTTGTCACGACCATCCGCTGCTCAAGGAAGATCTTCCTGTCCCGGCTTCCGGTAACCCGCATGTTCTGCGGATCTTCCCGTGTGAAATAGGCCTCCGAGCCACCGAACTTGTCACTGCTCCTCCAGAGGTTCTCACCTTTTTCGTCGTAGACCGTGAGATACCCGTCCGGGTGGAGTTCGACAAACAACGGATTGCCATCCTTCCCTTTCAGCATTGCTACATTGAAGATCGTGCCAAAACGGGGGAGTTTCACAGGATTATTGGTACTGAAGGAATTCCCCTTTTTCACCAGTTCATACATGTCGCCATAGAAATCATCGGAAAGGCTGATCTGCTGGACACAGATCCGGCTCACCCCGGAGCCCGTCATGACCTGGCGGAAGTAATAGGGAAGGTTGACGGCAATCTGCCGGAATTTACCCTTTTCGACCTGGTAGACCCGTGACACCAGTTTTTCACCCTGGATGATCGTCACGTACAACTCCTCCACGCCGTCACCGTCAAGATCAGCGACATCAACGCCAAGGATCTTTTCCGTCCCGGAAAAAGCCGATTCCGTTGCCAGCAGCGTGAGCCCCTTGTCCTGCCCGTAGAGCCTGAGTTCCCGCTCCAGTGCGACTACGAGGTCCCGCTTCCCTTTCTCCGCGCCCTTCAGCTGGGCAATACCAACCATGACCCCGTCCAGGCGCTGGCCGATCATGCCGCTTTCACCGGCCTTTGTCACCCCTGCGGCACGGATGATGTCCCCTTCGACCTTGGCCGTTTCAACCCGGGAGGGGCGAACGATGCTCGAAGCAGCTCCGGATGGAACGGTCACGCCCGGCGACGTCACCTCCTTGTGTCCCGTGGACGGAGTGGGGGCCGGCGCCACCGGACCGGCAGCCGACAGCTTGGCTATCTCCGCGCTCAGTTTGTCTGCCAGCCGGCCCACCGCAGGGATGACATCATCGGATGATTCGCCCTGCTCGAAGGCCCTTCCCACGAATGTGCCGCTCCCGGTAACGACCCTGGCATCGAGGCTGAACACCTTGCCGAACACGATATAGGTCCCCGCGATCTTCAGTTCCGGTGCCTCGTTTGCCCCTGCCAGGGTTACATTCTCACCGGAAAGCCGCGATGCGAGCAGGGATTGGAGAGCCTGCCGGTAGTCATCCTTGCCGACAGCTCCCGTGACCTTGAATTCTTCCACGTAAACCCTGACCGGAGCAGCCATGGCCGGGAGAGAGCAGAACAGCAGTACCATTGTCAACAGAAGCCGTGTGAACATCGAGAGTCCTCTTCTTTCTCTTTCCTGTCGTGCAGCCAACGGGGGGAAATTATTCCAAAGGGTTGGCGCCGAGTCAAACAAATAAAGGCGAACCGGGAACCCGGTTCGCCTTCTGTGCACATCATACCACGTGCTTTTTCAAGCAGTGTGTGCGTATCCTAGAAGGTGTAGCTCAGGATAACGCGGCCGAGGTAGGGCTGATCGGCATAGCCGTTGGCCCCGTCAGTGCCGCTGAAGGCGGAGCCGAGGAACACGGTTGCACCCTGGACGCTGGCCTTCAGGTTGTCATACAGCTTGTAGCCGACTTCGGCGTTGATCTCCGTGCCGAGGAACTGGGACTTGTTGGCGTACGTTCCGCTGACCTGCTTCTTGGCGTTTGCCACAACAGCTGCGTTGGCGTTGAAGAAGACCTTGCCGACAGCACCATCGTAGCCGACGAAAGCAGCGGCGATACCGGTACCCTTGTTGCTCGCGTCGCCAACGAGGGACTGGTCGGTGTTGGAGGTCCGGTAACCGTTACCCCTGAAGAGGAGGACGGTGTTGGCACCGGAGAAGATACCGCTCTCCATGTATGCTGAAGACGTATCGTTCATAGCCGAGATGAAGGAGTTGCCAAAATCGCCACCAGCAGCGTTCTTGGAGCCGGAGGTGTAGAGGAGGTTCGCCTTGACAGCACCGGGACCGGCAGCCACCTTGGCCCCCACATTGGCGGCAAAGGCGTTAACGTGAGGGGAACCGCTGAAGCTGCCGTTCTGGTAGAGGAAGAAGCCATCGACGTTAACCGGCCCCATGGCAGCTGAACCGTTCACACCCAACATATTGAGCTTGACGTTTGTTTTACCGGCGAACACATTGTTAGCCGCTGTGGCCGTTCCGGTAAGCGATGAATTGTCATCGTAGTAGTAGTAGTAGCTGGCACCGACCTTGATATCCTTGGTGACGGCAACGGAGCCGTCAAGGAGCGAGAAGTCGCGGGTCGTCTTGCCAAGAGCCTGACCGGCAGCCCGGGCATCGTCGAAACGGAACCAGCCGGCCTGTACGGTGGCGGCGCCGAGCTTGGAGGTGAGGAGGGCACCGGCCGCGTCGTTGCCGACGAAGATTCCTTTATAGGCATCGTTCAGCCCCTGGAGACCGACCTTGGCATTTACCGGCGCACCGGGGATGTTGAAGTCGAGGTAGACGTTCTTGGTCTCGAGGTTGATGGAATCGCCACCGAGAGCATATCCGGCATTGCGGCTACCAGCAACATACGAGGAGTCACCCCAGCGACCATCGAGTTCGAAATGGGTCACCAGCTTGAGATCGTCGCTGGCCTTGGCGATGTACTGCAGGCGTGCCCGCTGGTCGACGAAATTCTTGGTGGCGTCGAGGTTAGGCTGCGAAACGGCGACGGTGCCGGTGGTGCCGGTGAACATGTTCGAGGTGATGCCCTGGGTGAGGAACATCCCGTGGAACTCGTTCTCGAATGCCATGGCCGGGACTGCTGCTGCGCCGAGGGCAGCCGCTGCGGTCAATACAACAAGCTTTTTCTTCATTGATGCCTCCTTTATGGTTGATGTAAACATCTGGATTAAAAGGGTTCGTACTGCGTGATCGACTACGCTGTCATCACCACCTCTCCAGTAAATTTTCATCCCTTCCGCATAAAAAAAGTAAAACCCTGTCGCTTTTCCCCGTAAAGGGAAAGGCGTCCAGGGTCATTATTCAGTACGGACATGTCACCGGTACAAAATTTATCATTGACACCTTCAAATAAATTTCCCTGTGAAAATACATATGATCCACGATATTGTCAAGTTTCTAATTGAAATGTTTCAAAACAGTCGCCCGCAAACACCGTCGTATCGGCACGGGGAATACCGTGTTGTTCTAAAATCTATGCCGCATGATACAGTTTTTCAAACCAAAGTCAAGGATATTTTCAAACATCGTTACAAAATAAACCTGCATCGTTCCGTCCGTCGAAAATCTTCATTGCCCTCTGCCGCTTTCCTGAACAGCGACCTTCCGGTTAGCCCCCGGCGGCTGCTCCCTGCGCTACCTGAACAAGGACACCACGCACCGCCATCAATGCCCCGACTGGCAGAGTTCGGTCAGCACACCGTGGCTGCTCTTGGGGTGCACGAAGGCGATCCTGGTCCCGTGGGCGCCGCTGCGCGGCTTCTCGTCGATCATCCTCGCCCCCTCGGCGAGAAGGGATGCTATCGCACCTTCGATGTCGGCCACTTCATAGGCAATATGGTGGATCCCCTGGCCGTTCTTTTCCAGGAATTTGGCCACCGGGCTGTCGTCGGACGTCGGTTCCAGCAGCTCGATCTTTGACTCGCCGACACCGAACATGGCGACGCGCACCTTCTGCTCGGCGACCTCTTCGATGCCGGCCAGCGGCATCCGGAGGACATCGCGGTAGAACGGCACCGTAGCATCAAGGGATTGCACGGCAATGCCGATATGGTTGATTTTGTGCAACATGAGGACTCCTTTCAGGTCAAAAAAACGGGGATAGCCGGTTGGCGGCTACCCCCGCAGGGATTGACTACAGGACCACCGTCTCGCGGTGGACGCCGAACACCTCTCTGAAGACGTTGGCAATCTCGCCCAGGGTGGCGTAGGTCTTCACCGCGGCAAGGATGTGGGGCATGAGGTTATCGCTCCCCTTTGCCGCGGTCTGCAGGGCGGCCAGGGCGGCCTTGACCGCAGCCTCGTCCCTCCCCCCCCTCATGGCGGCAAGGGATTTCTTCTGGGCGATCTCCACCTCTTCCTTGATCTTCAGGAGTTCCGGCGCCGGTTCGTTCTCGACGGTGAACTTGTTCACCCCGACGATGATCATGTCGTCGGTTTCGATGGCCCGCTGGTAGGCGTAGGCCGAATCCTGGATCTCCTTCTGCTGGAAGCCGCGGGAGATGGCTTCCACCGCACCGCCCAGCGAGTCGATCTTGTCGATGTACTCCTGGGCTGCCTTCTCGATCTGGTCGGTGAGTGACTCCACCAGGAAGGAACCGGCCAGGGGGTCGATGGAGTCGGCCACGCCCGATTCGTAGGCGATGACCTGCTGGGTACGGAGAGCGATCCGGACCGAGTCCTCGGTCGGAAGGGCAAGGGCCTCGTCCCGGGAGTTCGTGTGCAGCGACTGGGTCCCGCCGAGCACGGCCGCCAGGGCCTGGATGGTGACCCGCATGATGTTGTTGTCAGGCTGCTGGGCGGTCAGGGTGCAGCCGGCGGTCTGGGTGTGGAAGCGGAGCATCTGGGATTTGGGGTCCTTGGCCTTGAAGCGCTCCTTCATGATCCTGGCCCAGAGACGACGGGCGGCGCGAAACTTGGCCACCTCTTCAAGCAGGTTGTTGTGGGCATTGAAGAAGAAGGCCAGCCGCGGGGCGAACTCGTCCACGTCCAGTCCCGCCTTGATGGCGGCATCCACGTAGGCGATACCGTCGGCGAGGGTGAAGGCGACCTCCTGCACGGCGCTGGAGCCGGCCTCGCGGATGTGGTAGCCGGAGATGGAGATGGTGTTCCACTTGGGAACGCTATCCTTGCAGTAGGCGAAGATGTCGGTGATGATCCGCATGGACTCCTTCGGCGGGTAGATGTAGGTCCCCCGGGCCATGTACTCCTTGAGGATGTCGTTCTGGATCGTTCCGGAGATCTTGTCCGGCGACACCCCCTGCTTCTCCGCCACGGCGATGTACATGCAGAGGAGGATGGCAGCCGTGGAGTTGATGGTCATGGAGGTGGAGACCTTGTCCAGGGGTATGCCGTCGAAGAGGATCTCCATGTCGGCGAGGGAGTCGATGGCCACCCCGACCTTGCCGACTTCCCCGGCTGCCATGGCGGCATCAGAGTCGTACCCCATCTGGGTCGGGAGGTCGAAGGCAACGGAAAGTCCGGTCTGGCCGGCGGAGAGGAGGTACTTGTACCGTTCGTTGGATTCCCTGGCGGTGCCGAAGCCGGCATACTGGCGCATGGTCCAGAACTGGCCGCGGTACATGGTCGGCTGGACGCCGCGGGTATACGGGTACTGGCCGGGGAAGCCGAGGTTCTCGTCGTAGCCGGGGTAGTCGAAATCCGGGGTGAAGCAGCGCTCCATTTCGATCTTCGAAGAAGTCCGGAACTCGTTTTTCCGCTCCGGACGCTTGGCCAGACCGGCGATGACCTTCTCGGCCCAGACTTTTTTCCTGTCAGCAATGCTCATGTCAATCTCCTTCTCTAGCGGTAAATGAGAACATCCCCTTTACCCGTGGCGGCATGGAACCATCAATGCCGACAGGGGAAAGGGGATGCAAAAGGCATTAAAAGACCGTGACTGCTATTCTCAGAGGATAGCCTTGACCAGGGCCAGCGCGTCGGCGGTATACTCTTCCTCGCTCCTGGCAGCGGAGGCATCGACCCTCACCCCGCGCCAACGGGGGAGTTCCTTGAGATAGAAGTCCCGCATCTGCCGGTAATAGTCAATCCCCCCCTCGTGGTGGATCTGCAGCACATCCTCGATCCGCTCGTATGCCTCTTCGGCGGGCACATCCATGAAAATGGTCAGGTCGGGATAGATCTCGTCCTCGAAGAGAAAGCCGCGGGATATCTTGTCCAGGTGGCGCAGGACGTCGAAATGCTTCGTGTAGCCGCTTACCCAGGCATTGGCCAGGGAGGAGATGCTCGACTGTTTGCAGAGCACGATCTTGTCCTGCTGCAGCGCCGGCTCGACGATGTTCTTGAAGATCTCGGTCCTCACGGCACCCTCGAAAATGAAGTCAGCCCGGGCGTTCTTGCCGAACGGCCAGTTGAGCATGGACGCCATCCCCAGTTCCTTCACCCGCCCGGAATCTGGATTTGCACATTCGACAACATCGTAGTTCAATTCGACCAGCGCCTTGTGCAGGGCAACGATTCCCGCCTTGACCTGCTGGCCGGAGCCGCTGATCCCCTCGACAACGATAAATTTACCTTTTCTCACGACATCCTCCTGTGCGTTTGTATGTGTATGAGGCAGGAATTTCGCACCGACACAGTAATTCAACCACTGAACGGTTCCAAATGCAACACGGCAGCGGACAATGATCGGGCGACAGGCAGCGCGGCCGGTCTGGCGACATGGCCGCCAGACCTCCCATCCGTCCCGAGCCTAGACGATCGCCTTCAGGTAGGCGATGGTCCTCTCACGCTTCAGCTGCTTGAGCTCTTCCGGATCGACTTCCACGAACTTCTCGTCCGGGGTGACCTTGAAGAGCGGCTGCCCTTTCTGGACGATGCTGCCGTCGGCACCCTGCATGATGATCTTGTCGATGGTACCGGAGAAGGTGGCCCGGACGGTGTTGAACATCTTCATGACCTCGATGATGTAGAGCGCCTGCCCCTTCTCGAAGTGCATCCCCTCGGCAACGAAGGGGGGAAGGCCGGGAGCCTCCTGGCCGTAGTACATCCCGCCGCAGACGGCGACGATCTCGTCGGCCTTGGTGGCCGGCGGCGGCACCAGGATCTTCTTCATCCGGGTCTGCAGTTCGGCATCGTGGAGGTAGTCGGGAATCGTGACTTCCAGATCCTCTTCCACCCTGAAGTCCCAGAACTTGACATGCTCGGCAACGAGGAAGAGCATCCCGAGCAGTTCCAGCCCGGCCTCGAAGCCCATGTGGGCCGACTGGATCTCGACCCACTCCTCGGGGGAGAAGCCATTCTGCGGCTTCTCCTTGGCCAGCAGGGCAGAGAGCTTGTCAAACTCGTGGAGCCCGAGCTTGAAGCGCTCGGAGAGGGTGGTGTAGAAACGGAGCCCCTTCTGGAGCAGGTCGTTGTCGTGGCTCCAGATCACCTCGGCAGCCGGGGCGGCCGGATCGAAGGCCATGTTCAGGTAGTCGTAGGTGTCGGCGAGGATGACGAAGGGGTTGTCGTGCCAGACCACCTTCCCCTTTTCCATGGTGAAATTCTTCCGGTTGATGGAGAGCCAGCCGGCGAGGAGGTGCGGGTCTTCCAGGAGCTTGTCCATGGGGCGGGTGACGAGGGTCCCCTTCCGGTCGAGGATTGCCGACATCTCCTTGGCGATCTTGGAATCGTCGGGGAACTGCTCGGCCATCTTCTTGGCATAGTGCTTCTTCAGCTGCAGGAAGGCCGCCACGGTGTCGAGCTTGCCCGCCTCTTCCTTCAGCTGGCCGACCAGGGTGAGGTAGGGGACGACGAAGCGGGTGGTCGGCTTGGCCATGACGTTCTGACCGAGGAACCAGTTGACCAGACCGTAGTGGAACTCCAGGTTGGTGGCCAGGTCGGTACCGCGCAGGGTCGTCTTACCCAGGACCTTGGCCAGGTGCTGGTAGCTGTCGAGACGGTCCTCACCCTTGGTGAGGAGCAGGGCGATGTTGGAGTCATAGGCGCCGGCCACCTTGTAGCGCATGAACATCCCCGTGTCCGGGTTCTTCAGGCAGATCCCCTGGTCGTCGCGGATCTCCCCCTCGATGGGTGCTGACCAGTAGCGGATCATGCCGCCGGCATGGGGGGAGAGGGAGGCATCGGTGGCGTTGAGCCGGGCTTCGGCGCCGGCGCCGAAACGGGGGACCCGCTCCGGCTTGGGAAGCCGCTTCTTGTGCTTCACCAGCAGGGCCATGGCCTCCACCAGTGATTCGACGATGAAAAAGTCGTTCTTGTCCTTCGGGTTGGTGAACTTGAGGGAGTAGCAGAGCTCCGAGACCCGGTGCTCCACCTGGATCCGGGTGTTCACCTCCATGAAGTAGTAGCGGTCCCGGTCGACGATGCACTCGAAGGTGGAGGCGGAATCGAGGCCGACGGCCTGGCCGAACTTAGTGGAATCCTCCTCCATCCGCTTGAGGACCTTGAGGTCGCTCTCCAGGGCCTTCACCTCTGCCTTGCGGCCGGCCTTCTTCGCCGTCTCGATGGCAGCGGCCAGACCTTCCTGGGTCACGGAGATCTCCAGCAGCTTCTGCTCGTGCATCTGCAGGGAGCAGTCGCGGCCACCCAGGGACACGCACCACTCGCCGTTGCCGACCAGCTGGATCTCGTTGTGGCGGGTCTGCTCGATGTTCAGCTCGATCAGGACGTTCTTGTTGTCCCCCACGCCGTTGGCCTTGACCTCGTTCAGGACCTCGCGCACCAGGGTCGGCGTTTCGGCGGCGGCCTCCTTGATCTGCTTGTCCGTGGGGTTCTTGGCCGTCAGCAGGGAGGCGCCGAGGATCCGCTGCCCCTTGCCCCCACCGCCGCCGATGGCTTTCAGGCGGATCCGGCTCCCCGGGTACTCCCGGAACATGTTCTCGACTTCGACCTGGACCTGGGCACTCAGCTCCTCGATGGTATAGAGGTCGAGCCCCTTCTCGTAGGAGGCGTAGAGGATCTCGTCCGCAAGGTCCTCCAGGGAAAGCTTCGTGTCCTTCGCCACCTTAGGGTCAAGCTCGATCCCCTCGGCCTTTGCCAGGGACAGCAGTTTCTCCCGGGTACCGTGCTTCTTCACCAGGGTGCGGGCCGTCACGTTGTTGATGCCGGGGGTGACGCTGACCCCTACTGCCAGGGCGGTCCGCTTCGCCTCGTCCTTCTTGCCGGCATCGGCCTGGGTGCGGGAGTTGGGCCCCATGAAGGAGAGACCGGCCTTCTCGATCTCGGCGACGAACTCCTCGTCCTCGGCCATGAAACCGTAGCCGGCGAAGATGGAGTCGTACCCGTTATCCTTGGCGATCTGGATGATCTGGCCGATCCGCTCGACCCGCTCCTCCTTGCTGGCGCCGGTGTAGTCGGGCACCCGGTGAACGCGGTTGGAATCGGTCAGCTGGCGCAGCTCCGGAGCCAGGGCATTGGCATAGACGATGGAGTCCTTCTCGGAGAGGAGGATACCGTAGTGGGTGATCCCCATCTCCTCGAAAACATCCATGGCTTCCTTACGAATGGGACCACGACAGACGATGAGCGGTTTCAGATCCTCACAGGCAAACGAGCGGACCCACTCGGACGGGGAGTTACCCAGCCGGCGATCGCGGTGAATCAGGGGGTTGTTCATGTAGAGGTCGTTCATATGTCTCTATCTCCAATCAAAAAATAGTCAAAACCTGGAATCCGCCGCCAGGGCACAGGGCAGGAAGCAGTCGGGGACATGCCTCTCGCTGCCCGTCCGTTTTCCCGCGCCCCTGTGGCAGGTTATTTTTCTAGTGGAACTCCCGCTGCGGTCCGCCCATGGGGACTGCCTTGTAGTGACGCATGAGGAAGGCGATGTTCTCCCCAAGGACCTGGCGCAGGTCGGTCGGCATGACAATGGACGAGATGGAGCCGAGGGCAAGACCCTCTTTCGGGTTCATCAGCTCTTTCTCGTAGCGGAGATTGAGGGCGGTCTCCTGGGCCTTGAGCCACTCGGCAGCCTCCCGCTCGGCATCCTTCTTGGCAGCGCCGCCTTCCATGCCGGCGGCAATTCTCTCCTCGGCACCCTTCTTGGCCAGGCTGGCGGCTTCGCCACGGATCTTGCGCAGTTCGTCCTTGTAGACGAACTCCTTGCCGGCCGGCCCCATGACCGCCAGGCGGGTGGTGGGGAGTGCCAGCACCAGGTCGGCGCCGGTGGGGTAGTTGTTGTAGGAGGCGTAGGCACCACCGAAGGCGTTGCGGATGATCAGCAGGATGCGCGGCGTGCGGATGTCGACGATGGAGTCGAGCATGGAGCGGCCGGCCTGGACGATGCCGCGGGACTCCTGCTCCCGGCCCGGGAGGAAGCCGGTGGTGTCTTCCATGAAGACCATCGGGATGTTGTAGAGGTTGCAGAAGCGGTTGAACCGGGCGATCTTCAGGGCCGAGTCGCAGTCGATCTGGCCCGAGGCAACGGCCGAGTTGTTGGCGACGAAGCCGACGACCTGGCCGCCGATACGGCCGAACGCGGTGACCGCCTCCTTGGCGCGCTCCGGCTGCAGTTCGAAATAGTCGCCATGGTCGCAGATCTGCTGGATGATGATCGAGATGTCGAAGGGGGTATTGAAACCGGTCGGCGAGTTGAAGGCCTTTTTCAACAGGGTGTTGATCTCCCAGGTCTTCCGGTCGAGCGGGTCGCTGGTCTCCTGGAAGGGGGCGAGCACGCTGTTGTTGTCCGGGATGTAGGAGAGGAGGCGCACCGCGGTACGGAGGGCGGCGACCTCGTCGGCCACGGTCAGGTCGGCGACGCCGGACTTGCCGTGTACCTTCGGCCCGCCCAGCTCCTCGGGGGTGATGTCCTCACCGAGAACGGACTTGACGACCCCCGGGCCGGTCAGGCCGAAGAAGGTGTCGGCCGGCTGGATGACGAAGGAGCCCTGGCGGGGCAGGTAGGAGCCACCGCCGGCATTGAAGCCGAACATGCACATGATGGAGGGGACGACGCCGCTGATCTTGCGCAGGGCGGTGAATGCCTCGGCATAGCCGTCAAGGCCGCCGACCCCGGCGGGGACGAACGCACCGGCCGAGTCGTTCATGCCGATGAGGGGGATCCCCTTCTCCCCGGCGAGGCGGAACAGGTTGGCAAGCTTGCGACCGTTGGTGGCGTCGATGGAACCGGCACGGACGGTGAAATCGTGACCGTACACGGCAACGTCCCGGCCGCCGATGTTGAGGATGGCGGTGACCAGGGAGGCACCATCGAGGTTCTTCCCCCAGTTCTGGTAGAGGACATTCGGCTTCTCGCCGGAGAGCACCGACAGGCGCTCCCAGACGGTCATCCGTTTCTTGAAGTGCTGCTTCTCGATCTGGTCGACCTTGACCGACTTGATCGGGCGCTGGATGAGGTCGTACCCCTCCTGCATCGCCTCTTCGTAGCCGCCGGTGGTCCGGGATATCTCACCGGGAATCGTGAACTCGACCTTCTCGGGTGGATCAAACGGGTTCTTCAGCAGTGGCTTGACAGCATTTTTTGACATCTCCATCTTCCTTCCGGTCATTGGATTTTTCTACTGTAGTACGAACAGGGATTGTCTGTCGGATTTTAAGCGATTGTCACTAACGGGTCACAACGGCAAGCACCCTCACCTCTTCGCCATCTTTGGAAAGAAGCCGGTGCCTGAGGGATGAGTCGAAATACACGCAATCTTCTTCTTCGAGGGTAATCCTCTCGTCCTCCAGCAGGAGCTCTGCCGTCCCCTTCATGACATAGAGGAACTCCTCACCGTCATGGCTGTAGGTGTTCTCCTCGGCAACCTTCTCGGTCACGGAGAGGAGGAACGGCTCCATCTTCTTGTTCTGCTTGCGGAAGGAGAGGGATTCGTAGGAGTAGCCCTGGCTGGTGCCGGCGCGGGAGATGACCCGGGGGATGAGCTTGCGCTCGGCACGGCGGACCACCTCGTAGCGATACTCCTCCTCGTCCTCGGTAAAGAACATGCCGATCTTCACATCGAAAAACTTGGCTATTTTGGAGAGAGTGGCGATGGGGGGGGAAACGTTATTATTTTCGATCTGGGAGATCAGCGCGGGAGAAAAGCCGGTTTCCCTGGCAACAGCCTGAAGAGTGAGCTTTTTTGCCAGGCGCAGCTTCTTGATTTTCGAGCCGATATTATATTCAGACATTAGTAGCCGTTCTCGCTGTATACGCAGGGAATAAAACCCGTTTTTATTGCGGCTAAAAATACTGATTTAAGAATAAACTGTCAATAATTATTTACAAACAGGGGGTTGGAAGGGAGGTGGCTGATCCCCATAAACATTGGAATCAACCACCATTATAGTAGGGAATAGGTCAGCGGCGCAGTTTTCTCGCCAGGACCTCCACGGTGTGGACCACTTTCACCGCCGAGCCGCGCTGCTTGAGCCCGTCGGAAAGCTGCATCATGCAGCCGGGGCAGCCGGTGACGACGGCGGTCGCGCCGGTCCTGATGATGGCGTCGCTCTTGGCGGCATTGATCTGCATGGACGTGTCGTAGTGATAGACATTGAAGGTACCGCCGAGGCCGCAGCACCTGTCGGCCCCCTCCATCTCCGTCAGTTCGACCCCGGGGGTGCCGGCGAGCAGCTCCCGGGGCTGCCTGGTGATCGACCTGGTCCGCAGGTGACAGGGATCGTGGTAGGTGATGCGCACGTCGCCACCGGCGCCGGTCTCTTCCGGGTTCAGCCCCAGTTTTTGAAGAAGCTGGGCGGCATCGACGGTCTTGGCGGCGATCGCCTGCAGCCGCGCTGCCAGGTCGGGGTGACGCTTGCCGACGAGATTGGGGTAGAACTTGTGCAGTGCTCCGCCGCAGGTGGCGCAGGCGGTCATGATGTAATCGGCCTCGTACCGTTCCAGTTCGGCCAGGTTCTTCTCCGCCAGCCCCCGCACCGTCTCCAGGTCACCGCCGGACATGCCGGGAAGCCCGCAGCACTGCTGGTTCTTCGGGATGATCACCGTGCACCCCAGGTGCCGGAACAGGGCCAGGGTCGCCTCCCCCACCTGGGGGTAGCAGAAATTGGTCATGCAGCCGACGAAGAAGACGATCCGCGGCTTCCCCGGTTCCCCCGGTATGACCTCGGGGTGGCGCTCCAGGAACGGCGTCTTGGCAAGGGGCGGGATATGCCGCTTGCCCCCGACGAAGGGGAGGGGAAAACGGAGGCGCAGGCCCGAGGTTTCCGGCACCTTCCTGAAGAAGAGGGGACCGAGGACCCGGGCAGCCGCGGCGCCGAACTTCATCAGGGAACGGTTGCGGATCACCCTCCCCACGGCGGCATGGAAGGTGGTCAGACCCCGCTGGCGGGCCAGGGCTTCCCGGGCGACCATGACGATCTCGTCGGTCGGCACGTCGTTCGGACACTTCTCCACGCAGCTGCCGCAGAGAAGGCACTTGGACATGGCCGCATAGGTGGCGTCATCCAGCTCGATGTCCCCCTTGAGGAGGTGCTGGCAGAGGGCGACCTTCCCCCGCGCCACGGCCGGCTCCTTGCCGAAGGCGGCAAAGGCCGGGCAGTGGGCCCGGCAGGCGCCGCACTTGACGCATTTCTTCAGTTCCTGCTCGACACGTTTGAGCGCATCTGTTTTGAAATCTTTTTCACTCATAATTTTTTTGCCTTTACCTATAATAAGACACGATTTTGGATGCCAGAGTGGGTCTGCGGAGGACATCCGCGGAGGCGTAGCCACCCTCACCCTATCCCTCTCCCAAAGGGAGAGGGCATTGCGTACTCTCCCCCTCTGGGGGAGAGATAGAGAGAGGGATTGCTACGCCGCACAAGGCATGGCCGAACGCAAACCCGCTATGGCGCCAAAAGCGTGTCTTATCCTAACGGAAACATTTTCCCCGGGTTCAGTATGTTGTTCGGGTCCAGCGCCTTCTTGATCGCCTGCATCGCCGCCACCTGCTCCGGCTTCAGCTCCAGGTGGATGTACGGCTGCTTGGCCAGTCCCACCCCGTGTTCGCCGGACATGGTGCCGTTCAGATCGAGGGCCGCCTGGAACACCTCGGCAATCGCCTCGTGGGCCTTCTCCTCCTGACCCGGGACCGACTTGTCGATCATGACGTTCACATGGATATTGCCGTCCCCCGCGTGGCCGAAGTTGACGATGGGGATATCGTACTTCTGCTGGATCTTCTCGATGACCCGGATGACGTCGGGCACCTTGCTCCGGGGGACGACGATGTCCTCGTTGAACTTGTCGGGGTTCACGTCCCGCAAGGAGGGGGAGACCAGGCGGCGCACCTTCCAGAGGGCCTCCGATTCAGCCGCATCTTTCGCTACCTTGCACTCCACCAGCCCGAGGGGAGCGATCAGCTCCTGGATCCGGTCCGCCTGCTTCTCGATCAGGTCCCGGTCGCCGTCCACCTCGATGAGGAGCACCGCCCGGCCGCTGGCCGGGATTCCCAGGTTGAACCGCTTCTCCACGCACTGCAGCGTGGCATAGTCCATGAACTCCAGGGTCGTGGGGATGATCTTCCCGCCGATGATGGTGGAGACCGCCTTGGCGGCGCCGTCGATGGAGTCGAAGACCGTCAGCATGGTCTTCTTCGCCTCCGGCAGGGGGAGCAGCTTGAAGATGATCTTGGTGATCACCCCCAGGGTCCCCTCCGAGCCGCAGAGGAGGCGGGTCAGGTCGTACCCCACCACCCCCTTGTAGGTCTCGCCGCCGGTCCGGATGGTCTCCCCCGTCGGCAGGACCACCTCCAGCCCCATGACGAAATCCCGGGTCACGCCATACTTGACGCAGCGGGGGCCGCCGGCGTTCTCCGCCACGTTGCCGCCGAGGGTGGAGAACTTCAGGGAGGCCGGGTCCGGCGGGTAGAAGAGGCCGAGCTTCTCCACCGCGATCTGGAACTGCTCCGTCACCACCCCCGGTTCCACCTCGGCGACCAGGTTCTCCGTGTCGATGCGCAGGATCCGGTTCAGGCGGGTCACCACCAGGACGATCCCCCCCCCTTTGGGGAGGGCGCCGCCGGTAAAGCCGCTCCCCGCCCCCCGGGGGAAGACGGGGAACTTCTCCCGGTTGGACAGCTTCAGCACCCGGGCAACCTCATCGGCGGAACCGGGATGGACCACGGCGTCCGGGAGGAACTCCATCTGGGTGGCGTCGTAGCCGTAGCAGATCAGGTCCTGGCGGTCGGTGGCCACGTTATCGCTACCGACGATGTTTTTGAGCTCTGCAAGAATTCTCTGTTCAAGCATGCGTTCAAACCTTTCTTACCGCAAAGGCGCAAAGTGCGCGAAGAAAACCAATTCTCAAGGGAGAAGGAATCCTGTGCGTGCCTGGTGTCTTGAGCGACCCCTTCAGGTAGAGAGGGGGAGCAGGCGGTTCAAGACTGGCGCAGCACCGGCAGGACCGTCCCCCCTTCGGGGATGATGTAGGCGCTGTACTCCTCCGGCAGAAACTCCTCGGCCATCTCCAGCGCCTCGTACAGGTCGTCCGCGGGTATCATCCCCATGGTCCTGACTTCTTCGTGGGGGAGGCGGGAGACGAGGATGATCCGGAAGCGGAGCGCCTTCTGCCGCAGGGAATAGGCGGTCTGGCCGTTGATCTCGTACTGTTTGCGCAGCTCGGCCTCGAACTCCTCCAGAGCGGCATGGCGGAACCAGTTGAAAAACGTGGCATTGCCGTAGCCGTCCCGGCATTCGGCCAGAAGGACCATGACCCCGCCATCCCGCAGCGCCCGGGAGCCGTACTCCATGGACTTGTGGGCCTGGATCAGGTTGATGTCCTTGGGGAAACCACCGCAGGAGACCACCACCAGGTCGCTCTTCGCACCGATGGCAAAGGAGAATTCTTTTCCGTAGTACTCGCACCCCGCGGCGTGGGCCTGTTGCCAGTCGCCGGCAAAGGCGGCCAGGAGCCGCTTGTCCGGGGCGAGCACCGTGTTGAGGATGAACAGCGGCTCCACCATGGCGCAGGCATCCACCATCGCCTGGTGGACCGGGTTCCCCTCCAGGACGCCGGTGGCGGCCCGGGGGTTCTTCCCGGCACCCTCCCCCGGGTTGAGCACGGCGAAGTGGCTCGCCATGCAGCTCCTGCGGCTGGCGACTCCGGGGAGGATGCTCTTGCGCCCCCCCCCAAACCCGGCAAAGTAGTGGAACCCGATGGTGCCGGTAAGGATCACGTGATCAGCCTCGGCAACCGTCCGGTTGATCTCCACCTCGATGCCGTTCCCCGTAATCCCCAAGAGGACCAGCTTCCCCGGGTCGTCGCAGTCGTGGTCAACCACCCGGATCCTGCCATGGAGGGGGCCGACGATCTTCTTGTGCTCCGACTCGGTCTGCTTCCGGTGGATCCCCAGGGCGATGACGATGGTGATCTGGCCGTCGGCCACGCCGGCGCGGTTCAGCCGCTCCACCAGGAGCGGCAGGTAGATCTCGCTCCCCGTGTAGCGGGTGATGTCCGAGGTGACGATCACCACGTTGTCACCGGGTGCTATCCGGCCGATCTGTTCACCGCAGCCGTCCAGTGCAGCGGCGATGATCGCCTCGGGCGCCGCTTCCGGCACCGTCGGGGTCACCCGGATGACCGAGCCACCGCTCCCCTCGGGGAGTTCGATACTGAAACTGCTGTCGCCGTAATGAAGTTCCATAATCCTTTTATGATACCCGAGCACGCCGGTATGGTAAAGACAAGAAAAGGGGGGGCAGATGCCCCCCCTCCTTTGTATCATCATCCGGGCCGTGAGATTTTCGCAAGGTCAAGGCGACCAAGGGATGACGCGGAGGCGTAGCAGCGCTACGCCGCACAAGGAATCCCGCAGGTCAACGCCGAGATTGCGGAAATATCGCGGCCCGACTCCTACCCCTCGGCTTTCCAGTGGCCATGCAGGTTGCAATACTCCCTCGCCACCACCTTGTCCGACTTCACGCAGAAGGACGCTTCCGGTGCCTGGCCCGGCTTGAGCATCTGGCGGGAGATCTTGCCGTCGTCGATGATCTCGATCCACTGGATGTAGTGGGCCTCTTCCATGGGGTGGGGGACGGAACCGACCTTCACGGTCACCTTGCCGTCACCCTTCTCGATGACCGGCACGTGCTTCTCCTTGGAAGCGTCGACCGTATTCTCCTCCATGAGCTTCATGGGTTCGCCGCAACAGGAAAGGGGGCCCCCTCCCGAGAGAAAGAGCTCGACAATATTGCCGCAGATATCACACTTGTAGACTTCGAGAACCTTTGCCATCTTCGTTTCCCCCTTGATGATGTTTTGCCATGTCAGAATTTCCCATGGTACTCCTTGATCTTACGGGCGAACTCGCGGCCGAACTCAAAGCACGCATCAACGTCCGCCTTTGACGGCTGGTACAGTATCTGCAAACCGGGCTCGGACGAATCGAGTCCCATCCGCTTGAACTCCTCGTAAATCTCCTTGACCGCACCGCCACCCCAGCCGTAGCTGCCGAATGCGCCGACAAGCCGGTTCTTCGGCCGCAGGCCCCGCAGGTGGGTCAAAAATTCAGCCACCGACGGGTAGGTTATATTGTTCAGGGTCGGCGAACCTATCAGAGCGCCCCGGGACTTCCAGAATTCCTTGATCGCCACGCTCATGGGAGTCGCCCGCAGCTTGATGACCTTCACCCCGACACCTTCGGCCTTGATCCCCTCGGCGATGGGGACGATCATCTTCTCCGTGCTGTGCCACATGGTGTCGTAGATGATGGCGACGGAGAGGTCGCTCTTGCTGTTGGCCAGGTCCAGGTAGGTCTCCAGGACCTGCTGCGGATTCTTCCTCCAGATTATACCGTGGTCCGGAGCAATTACATCTATCGCCAGCTCCATTTTCTGCAGTTCGGCGATCTTGTTCTTGATCATGGTGCCGAACGGCATGAGGATGTTGGCATAGTAGTCCACAACGGCGTCATGAAGCTCCACATCGGAGAAGTCGGCGATATACTCGTCGTCGAAGCGTGCTGCCGACGCGATGTGCTGGCCAAAGGCATCCTGGGTGAACAGGATTCTGTCTTCCTCCACGTAGGTGAACATGGAATCGGGCCAGTGCAGCATCGGCGTCTCGATGAACCTGAGGGTCCGCCTGCCGATGGTCAGGGTATCCCCGGTCTTGACGACCTTCATCTTCCACTTGCTCAGGTCGTAGAAGCGGTCCAGACCCCGTTTCCCCTTCTCGCTGATATAGATGGTCGCATTGGGGGCCAGGGCCATGATCCGGTCGAGGCTGGTGACATGGTCGTTCTCGATATGGTTGACGACAACATTGACGATTGTGGCAGGATCCACAAGGGACGAGATGTTTTTCACCGTAATATCGGAGAAGTCGTGCTTGACCGTATCGATCAGGGTGACCTGCTCATCCAGGATGAGGTAATTGTTGTAGGAGGTCCCCCTGGGCGTTTCGTAGCCGTGGAAATCACGCACCGCCCAGTCGAGAGCTCCGACCCAGAATATGTCGTCTTTCAATGCTACCGGCTTCATGCTTCACTCCCTCCAAATGATGAATTCCAAACCGTTGTCCTGTCCGGCAGCAGAAAACCTTGCCGGACATGGTCGCAATGATTTGGAATTCTTACGTTTGCCCGCAGGCAGAACCTAAACTACCCGATCACTTCCTCGAACTGATCACTTCCTGCACCGCACACGGGACAACTCTCGGGCGGTTCGTCCCCTTCGTGAATATAGTCACAGAGCACGCATCTCCACTTTTTCATCAGGTAACCCCTTTTTCTGTGATCCGGACCGGCGCTGCCTCGCTGAGGCATTTTCCGCACAGGCCCGTGAAATTTACGGAATAGTCCCGCATCACGAAATCGTGACCGACATCGGGGACGTCAAGAGTGCTCAGGGTGTCGGAAAAGACGTCCATGACCTCTTCGCACGTGGTGCAGAATGCGTGATGGTGCCTTCTGGTATCGGCATCGAACCGTGCCTTGGCTTCAGGATTGCTGATCTTCTGGGCGAGACCGAGATGAACGAACGTTTCCAGGACCCGGTAGACCGTTGTACGGGAGATACCGCTGATCCGGTGCTGTATGGAGGCATAGATCTGGTCGGCCGTGGGATGGTCTGTCCGGGAAGCGAGATTTTCAAGAATTGCCCGCCGCTGCACGGTGAGAGAAAGCTTATGCTTTTTGCAGAGCTCTTCCATGAGGCGTAGCTTTTCGGAAATGAATTTTTCTCTCTGTTCGCACATGATCGGGAGCTTATTGCAACAAATTGTTATTGTCAAGACTTATTGTGCATTAATTATAGCCATAGTTGCCGACAATACAAGTCCACTTTGCAAAATCGGATAAAAATGTTGCACGCACATTTAAGGTGTTGACAAAGTTGCCTTTTTCCATTAACAATTTTGCGTTTTTGCCTATAAGCCTTACCTAAAGGCGCACCATAAAGGAGGATTTTTCAACATGGAACAGTACGCCGTCTATTTTGCCCTGGTCTGTGCGGCCGCAGCGGTCGCCTACGGACTCATATCGGCAAACTGGATTCTCTCGCTCCCCCAGGGTAACGAGCGGATGAAGCAGATCGCCGCCGCCATCCAGGAGGGGGCTGGCGCCTACATGAAGCGTCAGTACCGGATCATCGCCATCGTCGGGGTGGTGATGTTCATCGCCCTCTTCGCCACCCTCGGCGCCAAGACCGCCATCGGCTTCGCCATCGGCGCCCTCTTCTCCGGCCTCACCGGCTTCATCGGCATGTTCGTCTCGGTCCGCGCCAACATCCGCACCACCGAGGCCGCCAAGTCCGGTATCGACAAGGCCCTCAACGTCGCCTTCAAGGGTGGCGCCATCACCGGCATGCTCGTCGTCGGCCTCGGCCTCCTCGGCGTCGCCGGTTACTACCTGGTGCTGACCCAGCTCATGCCGGGCGCCCCGGTAAAAGAAATCGTCAACCAGCTGGTGGGCCTCGGCTTCGGCGGCTCCCTGATCTCCATCTTCGCCCGTCTCGGCGGCGGTATCTTCACCAAGGGTGCCGACGTCGGCGCCGACCTGGTGGGCAAGGTCGAAGCCGGCATCCCCGAGGACGACCCCCGCAACCCGGCCGTTATCGCCGACAACGTCGGTGACAACGTGGGCGACTGCGCCGGCATGGCCGCCGACCTCTTCGAGACCTACGCCGTCACCCTGATCGCCGCCATGCTCCTCGGCGCCATCGCCTTCAACAACTTCGCCGGCGCCGTCAGCTACCCGCTGATTCTCGGCGGCATCTCCATCATCGCCTCCATCATCGGCACCTTCTTCGTCAAGCTCGGCGCCAGCAAGAAGATCATGCCCGCCCTCTACAAGGGGCTGATCGCCTCCGGCGTCCTGGCCTGCATCGCCTTCTACTTCGTCACCGTGCAGATGTTCCCGGAAGGTAACCCGACCGGACTCGCCGCCACCAACATCTTCGTCTCCGCCCTGGTCGGCCTCGTCGTCACCGGCGCCATCTTCTGGATCACCGAGTACTACACCGCCACCGAGTACGCCCCGGTCAAGCACATCGCCCAGGCGTCCACCACCGGTCACGCCACCAACATCATCGCCGGCCTCGGCGTCTCCATGAAGTCCACCGCCCTGCCGATCATCGTCATCGCTGCCGGCATCATCGTGGCCTTCAAGTGCGCCGGTGTCTACGGCATCGCCATCGCAGCCGTCTCCATGCTCTCCCTCACCGGCATCGTCGTTGCCATGGACGCCTACGGCCCCATCACCGACAACGCCGGCGGCATCGCCGAGATGGCCGAACTGGACGACTCGGTCCGCGCCGTCACCGACCCGCTGGACGCGGTCGGCAACACCACCAAGGCCGTCACCAAGGGGTACGCCATCGGCTCCGCCGGCCTGGCCGCCGTCATCCTCTTCACCTCCTACGTCGACGAGCTCAAGGCTGCCGGCCAGGCGATCGACTTCAGCCTCTCCGACCCCTACATCATCGTCGGCCTGTTCCTCGGCGGCATGCTCCCCTACTACTTCGCCGCCCTCTGCATGGAAGCGGTCGGCACCGCCGGCGGCTCCGTCGTCGAGGAAGTCCGCCGCCAGTTCCGCGAGATCAAGGGAATCATGGAAGGGACCGGCAAGCCGGACTACGCCGCCTGCGTCGACATCGTCACCAAGTCAGCCCTGAAGGAGATGGTCATCCCCGGCATCATCCCCATCGCCGCACCGGTCCTGATCGGCTTCACCCTCGGCCCCAAGGCCCTGGGGGGCGTCATCGTCGGCACCATCGTCACCGGCATCTTCGTCGCCATCTCCATGACCACCGGCGGCGGCGCGTGGGATAACGCCAAGAAGTACATCGAGGACGGCTACCACGGCGGCAAGGGTGGCGACGCCCACAAGGCCGCGGTCACCGGCGACACCGTCGGCGACCCCTACAAGGACACCGCCGGCCCGGCCGTCAACCCGATGATCAAGATCATCAACATCGTCTCCCTCCTCATCGTGCCGCTGATCAGCAAGATGTAGACAGGGCGACATCACCACACGAAAAAGGGGCGCTGACCGGTTGGTCAGCGCCCCTTTCATGTATCCGGTAGCCGTCAGTTGCCGTAGTGAGTGCCTCAGGGCACTTTCGTCGCGATTCCTGACGACATGGAGCGGTAATAGCCGATATTGTCTGAGCGCAGCGAGTTTATCGGCTATAGCGGAATGAGTCTGGAAGAGCAGAAAGGGCTCTGCAGCACGAATACAGGCAACTGACGGCTACCGCATTGCTTGCCTACGGATACAAACGGAACAACTGCTCCGCCACGCAGGCCGGCCTCTCCTGCCCCTCGATCTCCACGGTGATCCGGTAGGCGACCTGCACGCCGCCGGCCACCTCCTCCACCCCGGTAACGACGCTCCGCGCCCGGAGCCGGGCCCCGCAGAGCACGGGGGCCGGAAAGCGGACCTTGTCCAGGCCGTAGTTGACCCGCAGCTTCATCCCCGGATAATTCCTCTCGAAGGTTCCCGGGGCATTGCTTTCGGTCAGGAGAGGGAGGAGCGACAGGGTCAGGAAACCGTGGGCCACGGTGGTACCGTAGGGGGACTCGGCTGCCGCCCGTGCCGGATCGGTATGAATCCACTGCCGGTCGCCGCTGGCTTCGGCAAAGGCGTCGATCCGGTCCTGCTCCACCCGCAGCCACTCCCCGACATGGACCTCGACGCCGATTTTTTCCCGGTACAGCGCCACCAGGCGCCCGACTGCCGTCATCAGGCCACCTCTCCTTCCACCGTGTAGCGATGGCCCGCAAACTCCACCACGTCCCCGGGACGAAGCTTCCTCCCCCGGCGCAGTTCGACCTCGCCGTTGACCCTGACCTCGCCATCGGCGATGAGAACTTTTGCCTCCCCCCCCGAACCCACGGCGCTGACCGCCTTGAGAAAACTGTCCAGCTTGATGTAGTCCGTCGTTATTTCCATGGCCACCCCTTGATCTGATCTGAGGGGGAAGTATAGTGTGAACAACACGCCGGGGCAAGAGCTACCCATCTCAACCATTGACATTAAACGGTCGACAGGGCATAAACGGGTCTGTTATGAAATTATTATCATCAGGGGGAACGCCATGGGTTTTGCCATAAACCCCTCGCTCAACCATCTCGACATCCCGCAGAAATACGTCCAGGAGATCCACCAGTCCACGGCGGAAGTCGTCCTCCCCGATGCCCGGTTCCGCGGCCACCCCTGCGAGGCGTACATCTGCATCTCCCGCATCGAAAAGGAGACGAAGGCGTACGTCGCCCTCCTCAACAACGCCCTGAAGACCACGCTGGTCTACACCTCCGATTTCGTTGCCACCACACCCCAGGAGTATCCCAGGGTCCTGGCCGAGGCAGAGGAGTTCGTCAAAGCCATGGGCTTCACCATGCAGAAGATCAACCTGGACTTCAGCCCGGCCATGCGCGAGGTGATCATCAAGGGGTTGCGGGTCATGCGGCCACCGGCACCGCAGCGGCGCATGCCTCCGCCGATCAGGACGCCGAAGATCGACGTGCCGCAGGACCTGGTCGTCAGCACCGGGCTGAATGAGGCCCCGGCCGGCACGGAAGGGGACGTCACGGCAACGACCGAGCTCCTGAGCCTGAAGGCGGAGCTTGCCTCGGCACGGGCGGCCCTGGAAAAAGTCACCCGGGAAAAGGTCACCTCGGAACAGCAGGGTGCCAGCGAACGGGGGGCACTCAAGGCGGCCTGCGAGCAGGCGATGGAGGCGAAACGGCTGGCCGAGGAGCGGCTGGCCCAGGCGGCCCAGGAGCTGAAGAAGCGGGAGCAGGCCTCCCCGACGCAGGAGAGCGGCGAAGTGGCGCAGCTGCGGCACCGGCTCGACCAGGAGACGGCAGCGGCGGAAAAAGCCCGGGAGCAGTTGCAGGCCTCGCTGCAGGGGGAGCGGGAAAGAATCGCCCGCCTGGAGGGAGAAAAGAGCCTGCTCGAGCAGCGACTCGCCGGCGAGGCTGAAAAGTTCTCCGCCCTGCAGGCGGAAACGGCACGCATGAAACAGCAGCTGGAACAGGCCCTGGCTGCCCGTTCGGAAACAGCAGGGAAGTTGGCTGCGCTGGCAGCCCTGGAGCAGTCCGTGCGGGAGGGGCAACAGCGGGAGGACGAGCTGCGCAGGCATGCCGCAACCCTTGAAGAGAAACTGGCAACGGCACGTCGAGAGCTGGACGAAACGGAACAACAGCTGCACGGGGCGGAAGACCTTCGGCAACGACTGGCAAGTGCCGAAAACGAGCTGGCCGCGGCACGGCAGGACCAGGCCATGCACGCCGCCATCCAGGAGCAGCTGGAGGCGGCGGATACGGAGATCCGGAACCTGCGGTATGAGCAGGACCGGGCAGGCGAGCTGCAGCTGCAGCTCGCCGCCGTGGAGGCGGAACTCGCCACGGCCCGGACCCAGATCGAACGACTGGAGAGCATTGCCTCGGCCGGCCCGGGGGAGACAGAGACGGTAACGGGGGAACAGCTTGCCCGGCTTGCCGGCGAGAAGGAAGCGGTGGAAACCGAATATGTGCGCCTGGCCACCGAAAGCAGGGAGAAGGAGACCCAGCTTGCCGAGAGCCTCTCCGCGGCCCAGGCCGAGATCGAGCGGTTGACCAGCGAACTGGAAATCCAGGGGCAGGTCGCCGCCATGGAACAGTCAGCCCTCCGCGCCGAACTCCGCCGCATGATCGTCGGCGGTGCCACCTTCACCGCGCCGCCGACGATCATGCGGCGGAGTTCGGCGCGGAGGGCTGACT
>CALMBF010000095.1 GCA_937860145.1 uncultured Geobacter sp. | reverse complement strand
CGAGATCTAGTACGGTCTCGTGGGCTCGGAGATGTGTATAAGAGACAGGCGGTTGGGGGGGCGGAACGGGGGAGCCTCGCACCTCACGACCCCCAGGCGGCAGAGGGTCTTACGCCATTCGTACTTGAGGTGGATGGTCTCGGCTGCCCTGCTCTCGGGCTCGAAGGCGACCGTTTCGACCGGCGAGTACTCCTCGTGGCCGTAGCCGGTG
This sequence comes from uncultured Geobacter sp., assembly GCA_937860145.1. Taxonomy (GTDB): domain Bacteria; phylum Desulfobacterota; class Desulfuromonadia; order Geobacterales; family DSM-12255; genus CALMBF01. The sequence continues at coordinate 39,389 of CALMBF010000095.1, read as the reverse complement.
CCGGCGCTCTCCAGGGCCTGCTCCGCCTTGGCGGCCTTTTTCTCGCTCCTGGCTGCCGGTGGGGCAGGTGCCGCTGCAGCCCGGTCCGCCGCCCCGGGGCCGCCCCCTTCATAGCGGCGCTGGAAGGACGGGGCCGCCTGGGACACCGGGGGGAGATAGCGCCGCACTTCCGGGTACGCCGCAACGGTAATCACCCCCATGGCGCTCTCGTCGCCGAAGGCAGCGGCATAGGAGTCCGGCACGTCGGTGAAGTAGAAGCGGTTGATGCGGTCCTGGCCGGTGCGCCACCCTGCGAACTCCCCGAAGCCGTAGGGTTCCAGGATGTACATCCGCTCGCTGCTCTTCAGCCAGGACTTCTCTCCCGAGATGATGTTGCGGCCATCCACGGCGATCACCAGGCCGACGCGACGGTTCAGCCGGTTGCGGACCTCGATGCGGTAGTGGTCTCCCTTGACCGCCTCGGCGTAGACCTTCTTCAGGGCGCGTTTCGTCTTGACCGGATAGGTGGGGAGCGTCCGCCCGTCATCGGTGACGATGCGCACCTCGACGCTCTCCCCCACACTCCCCGCCCAGACGTTCACCGTGCATAGCAGGACCGCCAGGATACTCGTTGCGATGGTTTTCATGATCGTTCCTCCTTGGGATAAAGTCTCTTTGTCCCTTAGACAGGAGGAACCGGGAAAAAGTTCCGAAAAAAAATTACCAGACGATTTCTATGTCGACCACCCCGGGCATCCCCCTGGGCGAAGGCCGTTCCACGACCGTGGCGAGACGTCCCAGCCGCTCCAGCAGTTCGTCCAGGCGGGCAGACGGTATCCGGGCCCTGAGGGTGGTGCGCAGAGAGCGGTCATCGACGATTGAACCTCCGGAACGCACGACCGCCTCCCTGAACGCGCCGGGCGCCGCGGCAGTGTCGATCCGCTCCAGGCGGAGCCGGACCTGTCGCACCGCCAGCTCTGCAGACGGGGCGGCTGATCCGGACGCAGCCCGGTCCTGCGACTCCGCCCCCTGCTCCGGCGCAAGCATCTTGGCGGCGCGCTGTGCCTTCTTTTCACTCCGCGGGGGGGCATCAAAGGGGCGGACACTGTCGTACGGCACCTCGGCCGCCGGAGCCATGCGCTCCACCTTCATGGCCGGGGGCGAGGGGGCAGGAGGTGGTTGCACCGCCGGCCGGCCGCCCTCCACGGTCGCCGGTGGCGGTGCGAACGGGCTCGCACCCTTCGGCGCAACCGGACGGGCAGGAGGCAACTTCTCCGGCGCGGGGGCTTCCTGCGCAGCCGGGGACGGCATGGAAGGGGCTCCCCCCCCCGGGACGACAGCCGGTTTGGCGGTTTCCGGGGCTGCTGCCGGCAGCTCCTGTCTAGCGACCGGCTGCTGCAGGTCGGTTTCCACGGTGCGCGCCAGGTAGTAGCCGGTGACACAGACCACCAGCAGCGCCGCAACCTCCAGCGGCAGCTTGACCTGCCGCGGGAAGAAGAAGCGCCGCAGCCAGCCCCTCTTGAGCCCCTCTTCTTCCCGGATCCGTGCCATGATCCGCGCTGCCAGCCAGGGGGGCGGCTCCGCCTCGGGGGTCGTGCGGATCAGGCGCAAGGCGGTCCGGAGGTCGGCCAGCTCAGCCCGGCACGAGGCGCAGCCGGCGAGGTGCTCCTCGACCTGCAGCCGCTGCGCCGGGTCGAGGTCGCCCCCGGCGTACGCGGCAAGTTTATCCTGCATGTCGCTGTGATCGTTCATGACGTCCCCACCGCCCTCCTGAGGCACTCCTTGACCGCGTCCCGGGCCCGGAAGAGGCGGGACTTGACCGTTCCCTCCCGCAGTTGCAGCGCCGTCCCGACCTCCTCATAGGACAGCTCCTGCATGTCCCGCAGCACCAGGACCTCGCGGAACCCCTGTTCCAGCTTGTCGATGCACTGCTGCACCATCTGCCTGAGCTCCGCCTCCTCCAGCTGTTCCAGAGCCGTTGGCCCCGTGCCGGGGGGATCGGGGTGTATCTCCCCGTCGCAGTCCGGCAGCGGGGCATTGAGGGAATAGGCAACGCGCTTTTCCCTGATGCTGTTCTGCTGGATGCGGTTGCGCGACAGGTTGACGACGATTGCCGTCACCCAGGTGGAGAACCGCGCCTCCCCCCTGAACTCCCCAAGCCTTTTCCAGGCGGCAATGAAGGCGTCCTGCACCATGTCGGCGGCGTCCTCCCGGCTGCCGGTCATGCGCAGGGCGACGTTGAACAGCATCCGCTGATGCCTCAGCACCAGGCCTTCGAAGGCCGAGGCATCGCCTCTCCTGCAGGCCGCGACCAACTCTTCGTCGCCAGCCGTCTTGTGCACAGCACCACTCATGATATGTGACATTTCCCGTGTGAAAAAAGTTCCCGATCCGCTCCGGCATGCCGTTCAGCATCTCTTACGAACTCTCCCCCGGAGACGGCAACAGAGGTTATCCGGTCGGATATCCCCCGACGGACATGAGATTCGAGTATTTTTATGAGAGCATTATTACCCTGAATCTGCTATGTTTGGCAATCAGATAGAACGGCTGCCGCATTAGTGACGCTCATGCTTTACCTGTTACGTGACTGCAAATGAGGTGTGTTATGAACAGTGAAATGAAAATTGTCGTGGTGGATGACTGCCCGTTCATGCTCAAGATCGCGGAAGATATCATTACGGGAGCCGGTTTTACCGCCTTTACCGCCAAAACCAGCATTGAAACCAATGCGCATATTTTCAGCAAGCCACTCCCTAAGATGGTATTGATCGATGTGGAAATGCCACTGCTCAGCGGTGACAAGACGGCACGGCGGCTCAAGGGAACGGATGTGACATCCGGCATACCCATACTGCTCATGTCCAGCAAACCGGACGATCTGATGCAAGAGCTGTGCGACCAGTCGGGCGCTGACGGCTATATCATCAAGCCGTTGACCCCGGACAAATTCAAAGAAGCCGTACAGAAACACTGCAGCTGATTCGCCCAGAGCGACGGTGCCGGGAGCAAGATATCCATGGTTCGGAAAAGAGAAAAGGCGCCAACGTGGCGCCTTTTCTCTTTTCTGAATCCGGTGGTAACCGCCCCGACTACTCGATGGCGTTCAGGTCCTTGAGGATCTCGTTCACATCGAGACCGTGGGCATTGCACCCCTGCTCCAGGGACTCGTTCTGGGCACCCATGCAGCCGATGCACCCCAGGTTGTACTTGCGCAGCACCCTGGCTACTTCCGGGCTGGTCTGCAGGGCCTGGGCAAAGGTCATGTCCTTGTTGAAACGCTCGCTCATCTCATACCTCCGATAACTGATTGCTGCCTGTAATAGTATCGCACATCTGCGCCGTCGAATGGAACGGAATTATTCGTACCTGATTTCGATGATCTCGTACTCCTTGAGCCCCGAGGGGACCTTGACCTTGACGGTGTCGTCCAGCTTGTGGCCGATGAGGGCCTTCCCCACCGGCGAGGTGCAGGAGATCTTCCCCAGCTTGATGTCGGCCTCTTCCTCGCCGACGATCTTGTAGCGGACCTCATCCTCGCTGGAGGTGTCGTAGAGGGTTACTGTGGAACCGAACACCACCTTGTCCGGCTTGAGGTTGGTGAGGTCGACCACGTAGGCCCGGGCCAGCTTGTCCTGGAGTTCCTGGATCCTCCCCTCGATGAACCCCTGGCGGTTCTTGGCGGCATCGTACTCGGCGTTCTCCGACAGGTCGCCGTGGGAGCGGGCCTCGGCGATGTCCTGGATGACCTTGGGGCGCTCCTCGCGGATGAGGCGCTTGAGTTCTTCCTGCAGAGCTTCGTGGCTCTCTCTTGTCATGGGTACTGATTGGGACATTAACGTGAAGCTCCTTACAAAAAACTGCCGGGGAGGCTGCAAACCAGCCACCCCGGTACGGGTGAATAATAAATGAAGTTGCGCCGATTATGCAAGATAATCCTGCAGCGGCTTCACATCCAGCCCCTCCCGCCGTTTGGCCAGGATGGCGTCGACTGCCGCCCGGGCCGCGGCAACGGTGGTGAAGTAGGTGATCCCGTGGATCAGGGTCTCCCGGCGGATGGAGAAGGAATCGGCCACCGCCTGGGCGCCGTGGGTGGTGTTGATGACCATGACGATCTCGCCGTTTTTGATGGAGTCGACGATGTGGGGCCGCCCCTCCAGAACCTTGTTGACCGTCTGCACCTCCACCCCCTTCTCACGCAGGTATGACGCTGTGCCGCGGGTGGCGACCAGCTGGAAGCCGGTGTTGTGGAGATTGCGGGCAATGGCCGTAAGGTGCTTCTTGTCCGCGTCCTTGACGCTGATGAAGACCTTCCCCTCCATGGGGAGCCTGGTGCCGGCGCCGATCTGGGCCTTGGCAAAGGCCTTGGCAAAGTTCTCGTCGATTCCCATGACCTCGCCGGTGGACTTCATCTCCGGTCCCAGGAGGGTGTCCACGCCGGGGAACTTGACGAAGGGGAAGACCGACTCCTTCACCGCCACGTGCTTGACCTTGATGTCGCTGGTTATCCCCTGCTCCTGCAGGCTCCTCCCCCCCATGATGCTGGCGGCGATCTTCGCCAGGGGGCGGCCGGTGGCCTTGGAGACGAAGGGTGAGGTGCGGGAAGCACGGGGGTTGACCTCCAGGATGTAGATCACGCCATCCTTGAGGGCGTACTGGACGTTCATCAGCCCCTTGACGTTCAGCTCCAGGGCCATGAGGACGGTCTGGCGACGGATCTCCGCCTCGACTTCGGCCGAAATGGAGTACGGCGGGAGGGAGCAGGCCGAGTCGCCCGAGTGGATCCCCGCCTCCTCGATGTGTTCCATGATGCCGCCGATGATCACGTCGGTACCGTCGCAGAGGGCATCCACGTCGATCTCGATCGCCTCGTCCAGGAACTTGTCGATGAGGATCGGGTGCTCCGGTGAGGCCTGGACCGCGGTGTGCATGTAGCGGCGCAGGTTGTCCACGTCGTAGACGATCTCCATGGCCCGGCCGCCGAGGACGTAGGAGGGGCGGACCACCACCGGGTAGCCGATCCGGTCGGCCACCGCCTCCGCCTCCTCGAAGGAGCGGGCGGTGCCGTTCTCCGGCTGCTTCAGGCCGAGTTTGTGGAGCATCTCCTGGAACCGCTCCCGGTCCTCGGCCCGGTCGATGGAGTCCGGCGAGGTGCCGATGATGGGGACCCCGGCCTTCTCCAGGGCCACGGCGAGCTTCAGCGGCGTCTGACCGCCGAACTGGACGATGACCCCGGTCGGTTTCTCCACGTCGACGATGGAGAGGACATCCTCATAGGTGAGGGGTTCGAAGTAGAGGCGGTCGGAGGTGTCGTAGTCGGTGGAGACCGTCTCCGGGTTGCAGTTGACCATGATGGTCTCATAGCCGTCGGCGGCAAGGGCGAACACCCCGTGGACGCAGCAGTAGTCGAACTCGATCCCCTGGCCGATCCGGTTGGGACCGCCGCCGAGGATGATGACCTTCTTCCGGTCGGAGACGTCGGCCTCGCACTCCTCCTCGTAGGTGGAGTAGAGGTAGGGGGTGTAGGCCACGAATTCGGCGGCGCAGGTGTCGACCCGCTTGAAGACCGGCGTGACCCCGAGGGAGAGGCGGAGCTGGCGTACCGCCTCGTCAGTCATCCCCCAGAGCTTGCCGAGGAACTTGTCGGAAAAGCCGTACTGCTTGGCCTCGCGGAGAATGTCGGCGGTAATCCCCGCCGGGGCAAGTCCCTTCAGCGACTCCTCCTTCTCGATGATCTGGCGGATGTTATGGAGGAACCAGGGGTCGATGTTGGTCACCTTGAAGATCTCGTCCACGGACATGCCGCTGCGCAGGGCATCTCCCAGGAACCAGACCCGGTCGCAGTTGGGGGTGCGGAGCTTCTCGAAGAGCAGCTGCTGCTCCTTGGCGGTGAGGGCGCGGCGGGTCTCGCTCGTCAGGTCGAAGAGCCGGGACTCGAAGCCGGCGGAGCCGATCTCCAGGGAGCGGAGCGCCTTCTGGAACGATTCCTTGAAGGTCCGGCCGATGGCCATGACCTCCCCCACGGACTTCATCTGGGTGGTGAGGGTGGCGTCGGCGGCCGGGAACTTCTCGAAGGTGAAGCGGGGGATCTTGGTGACCACGTAATCGATGGTCGGCTCGAAACAGGCCGGGGTCTCCCGGGTGATGTCGTTGATGATCTCGTCAAGGCGGTAGCCGACCGCCAGCTTGGCGGCGATCTTGGCGATGGGGAAGCCGGTCGCCTTGGAGGCCAGGGCCGAGGAGCGGGAGACCCGGGGGTTCATCTCGATGACCACCAGGCGGCCGTCCCGGGGGTTGATGCCGAACTGGATGTTGGAGCCGCCGGTGTCGACGCCGATCTCGCGGATGATGGCCAGGGAGGCGTCCCGCAGGATCTGGTATTCCTTGTCAGTCAGGGTCTGGGCCGGGGCGACGGTGATGGAGTCGCCGGTATGGACCCCCATGGGGTCGAAGTTCTCGATGGAGCAGATGATCACCACGTTGTCGGCGGTGTCACGCATGACCTCCAGCTCGTACTCCTTCCAGCCGATGACCGACTCCTCCACCAGGACCTCGTCCGTGGGGGATGCCTCGATGCCGGCCATGACCATCTTCTCGTACTCTTCCATGTTGTAGGCGATGCCGCCACCGGTGCCGCCGAGGGTGAAGGAGGGGCGGATGATGGCCGGGAAGCCGACGTGCCTGACCACCTCCATCGCTTCCTGGTAGTTGTGGGCAAAGCCGGAGCGGGGGATCCCCAGGCCGATCTTTTCCATGGCCGCCTTGAACAGGGTCCGGTCCTCGGCCTTCTTGATGGCCGGGAGTTTGGCGCCGATCAGCTCCACCCCGAACTTCTCCAGCACCCCCATCTCGGCCACGGCCACGGCGGTATTGAGGGCGGTCTGGCCGCCGAGGGTAGGGAGGACCGCGTCGGGTCGCTCCTTCTCGATGATCTTGGCCAGCATCTCCGGGGTGACCGGCTCCACGTAGGTGCGGTCGGCGAAGTCCGGGTCGGTCATGATGGTCGCCGGGTTGCTGTTCAGGAGGACGACCTCGAACCCTTCCTCCTTCAGGGCCTTGCACGCCTGGGTGCCGGAGTAGTCGAACTCGCACGCCTGACCGATGACGATGGGGCCGGCGCCGATGATGAGGATCTTTTTCAGGTCTGTTCTTTTAGGCATATCTAAAAACTCCTTGTGTAGTTAACGAAAAATAAAATAGACGGCACCGGCCAGACAACACCCTGCCCACAGGTAGTCCCACTTGAGCGGGGTCCCCATGTAGAAGACCGCGAAGGGGACGAACACGCAGAGGGTGATCACCTCCTGGGTGATCTTCAGCTGGGCCAGGGTGAAGCTGCCGTGGTAGCCGATCCGGTTGGCCGGCACCTGGACCAGGTACTCGAAGAAGGCGATCCCCCAGGAGACCAGCACCGCCACCAGCCAGTGGCGGCTGCTCAGGTTCTTCAGGTGGGCGTACCAGGCGAAGGTCATGAAGATGTTGGAGAGAAACAGCAGTCCGACCGTCCTCATACGGACCCCCGCTCCTTGTCCAGCTCCTGTACCCAGCCGTTCTCCAGACCCGCCTCCTCAAGTGCCTCGCAGGCGGCATCGTACTCGTCGTGGTTCACGGGCCGGTCGATGCCGGGGATGGTGGCCGCCTTCCCCGCCGGGAAATACTGGCTCATGAGGGCGACGTGGGTCCCGGTTCCCAGGTTGGCGGCGATCCAGGGGAGAATCTCGCTGCTCCCCGCTTTCCCCTCCGGCAGCACCAGGTGGCGGACGATCAGGCCGCGCTGCGCGATGCCGTCGTCATCAACCTGCAGGTGCCCCACCTGGCGGAGCATCTCGCTCACCGCCGCCCGGTTCAGCGCCGGGTAGTCCGGGGCAGCGGAGAGTTCCCGGGCGATCCGCTCGTCGGCGTACTTCATGTCCGGGAGGTAGATCGCCACCACCCCGTCCAGAAGCCGTAGGGCATCGACCTTCTCGTAGCCGCTGGAGTTCCAGACGAGCGGCAGGCGGAACCCCTGCGGGATGGCCAGCCAGAGTGCCGCCAGCACCTGGGGAAGGAAGTGGGTCGGGGTGACGAAGTTGATGTTGTGGGCTCCCCGCTTCTGCAGCTGCAGCATCTTCCCCGCCAGGGCGGCAGTGGTGAGCTCCTCCCCGGCCCCCAGCTGGCTGATGGGGAAGTTCTGGCAGAAGGGGCAGCGGAGGGTGCAGCCGGAGAAGAAGACCGTCCCCGAACCTTTTGTCCCGGAGATGGGGGGTTCCTCGCCCCGGTGCAGGTTCGCCGAGGCCACCTTCGGTTTCAGGCCGGAACGGCAGATCCCCTGCTCCCCCTTGAGCCGGTTCACCCCGCAGTCGTGGGGACAGAGATCGCAAGCCGCCAGCCGGCCGTAGGCTTCCTTCACCCGCCGGAGCAGTTCACCAGAATTGTAAAGATCGAGGTAAATCATCATCAATGCACTTCGTTACGTCGTCAGCAGGAGACGCAATGAGTCTGCGTTCGCACTGCCGGACAATTTCTGTAATTCCAGGCTCATTTCGCTACAGCAGATAAACTCGCTGCGCTCAGACAATATCTGCTGTGGCCGCTCCATTTCGCCAGGAATTACGACGAAATTGCCCGAAGGTGCTCACTGCGACTCCTTGCGACTCCTGGTTACTTACGGTGCTGCTTCATCATATCGACGAACCGCCCGAACAGGTACTGAGAATCATGGGGCCCCGGCGACGCCTCCGGATGATGCTGCACCGAGAAGATGGGGAGGTCGCAGTGGCGGATCCCCTCCACTGTCTGGTCGTTCAGGTTCTCATGGCCGAGGCAGGCAACCGTGCCGAGGGAATCCAGGTCGACGGCGAACCCGTGGTTCTGGGAGGTGATCTCCACCTGGCCCGAGACCATGTCCTTGACCGGCAGGTTGGAGCCGTGGTTGCCGAAGGGGAGCTTGACCGTCTTGCCGCCGAGGGCGAGACCGAGGAGCTGGTGGCCGAGACAGATGCCGAAGACAGGCTTCTTGCCGACGAACTTGCGGATCTCCTCCTGCACCCCCACGAGCGGCTCCGGGTCGCCGGGGCCGTTGCTGAGGAAGATGCCGTCGGGGTTCATGGCCAGTGCCTCCTCTGCGGGGAAATTCGCCGGCACCACGGTCACGTCGCAGCCGGCGGAGACCAGGCAGCGGAGGATGTTGTACTTGATGCCGAAGTCGTAGGCCACCACCTTGTACTTCAGGGTTGCCGGGTCGACCTGGGGGTACCCCCCCTCCAGGTCCCAGACCCCTTGCGTCCAGTGGTACGGCTTGTCGCAGGTGACGCCGCTAGCCAGGTCGAGGCCGGCCATGCTCGGAACGGCCCTGGCCTTGGCGACGAGGCTGGCATGGTCCAGGTCATTCGTGGAGATGACCCCGTTTTGGGCCCCCTTGTCCCGCAGGTGGCGGGTCAGCGCCCGGGTATCGATCCCCTGGATCCCGACGACGCCGTTTTCCTTGAGGTAACTGTCAAGACTCATGGTGGCGCGCCAGTTGGAGTAGCAGTCCTGATACTCCTTGACTATGAACCCGGAGAGGAACAGGCCGCGGCTCTCGATATCCTCCGGGTTGATGCCGGTGTTGCCGATCTGGGTGTAGGTCATGGTCACCATCTGCCCCTTGTAGGAGGGGTCGGTGAGGACCTCCTGGTAGCCGGTCATGGCCGTGTTGAACACCACTTCGCCGCTCGCCTCGCCGGCCGCGCCGAATGATTTACCCTCGAAGATGCGCCCGTCGGCGAGCGCAAGAATTGCTTTCATCTTTTCTTACCCTTTCTATAAATCTTTGAACCGCCCGCTTGCTGTGCTCGCTCAAGACGCTAAGTACGCAAAGAAAACCCTATTTGTTTCCACATCGATTTCCTTTGCGCCCTTTACGTCTTTGCGGTGAGAGGATTCTGAATTTACCTTCCCTGATAGACTACTTTGCCCCCCACGATGGTGCAGGCGGCCGCCCCCCTCATGGTCTCATCCAGCCAGGGGGAGTTCTTCGACTTGCTCGCCAGCGATTCCGCTGTCACCTGCCACTCCCTGCCGGGGTCGACCACGGTGATATCGGCAATTGACCCCGTTTTCAGCGTTCCCCGGTCGAGTCCGAGGATGGCCGCGGGACGACAGGCCATCTTCTCCACCAGTGCCGGCAGGGTGAGGGTCCCGTCGGCAACCAGCCCGAGGGAGAGAGGGAGCGACGTCTCCAGGCCGACGATACCGTTCATCGCCTCGTTGAACTCCAGGTCCTTCTCGTCGATGTGGTGGGGCGCATGGTCGGTGGCGATGCAGTCGATGGTGCCGTCGGCAAGGCCGGCCTTGATGGCGGCCACGTCGTCGGCCTCCCGCAGAGGGGGGTTCATCTTGGCGTTGGTGTTGTACCCCCGCACCGCATCGTCGGTGAGGGTGAAGTAGTGGGGCGCCGTCTCGCAGGTCACCCTGACCCCGCGGGCCTTGGCGTCGCGGATGATCCGCACGGAACCGGCTGTGGAGACATGGGCGATATGGACCGGGCTCCCGGTATACTCGGCCAGCATGATCTCCCGGGCGGTGGCGATATCCTCGGCGACCCGGGGAATCCCCTTCAGCCCCAGCTCGGTGGAGGTGAAGCCTTCGTTCATGGTCCCCTCACCCACCAGGTCCAGTTCCTCGGCATGGGAGATCACCAGGATGCCGATGCCTGCGGCATACTGGAGCGCCCGGCGCATCAGCTCGGCGCTCTTCACCGGACGGCCGTCGTCGGATACGGCCACGCAGCCCGACTCCTTCAGCTCCCCCATCTCGGAGAGCCGCTCCCCCCCCATCCCCTGGGTGATGGCGCCGACCGGGAAGACGTTGCAGAACCCTTCGGCTTTCGCCTTGGTGGTTATGTAGGTGGCGATCGCCTTGCTGTCGATCACCGGCTTGGTGTTGGGCATGCAGCAGACGGACGTGAACCCGCCTGCCACGGCGGCCCGTGTCCCGCTGACGATGTCCTCCTTGTACTCCAGCCCCGGGTCCCGCAGGTGGACGTGCATGTCGATCAGCCCCGGCACCACGTACTTGCCGCTCGCATCGACCGTCTCGGCCCCGGCCGGCGCCGCCAGCCCCGAGCCGATCTCCTTCACCAGCCCGTTCTCAACCACGATGTCCGCCACCCTGTCCAGCCCCTGGGAGGGGTCGATCACCCTGCCACCCTTTATCAACAGATTCATATAATCACCTCGTTAAAAGAGTATTGAACTATTCCTGAACGGTCAATTTTTCGCCAGACCAAGGCTGTCGAGGGATCGCGCGGAAGCGTAGCAGCGCTACGCCGCACAAGTGATCACGAAGACTTACGCCGAGCTGGCGGAAAAGTGGTCGTTCTCCTACTCCAATTCGCCACCGGCGACATGGTACAGCATCGCCATCCTCACTGCCACGCCGTTCTCCACCTGCTTCAGGACACGGGACTGGTCCCCGTCCACCACGTAGGAGGACATCTCGACCCCCCTGTTGATGGGACCGGGGTGCATAACGATGGCATCGGGCTTGGCCAGCTTCAGGTTGTCCGGGTTGAGGCCGAAGTAGCGGGAGTATTCCCGGGTGTTGGGCATGAGAGTCTTCCCCTGGCGCTCCTGCTGGATCCGGAGCATCATCACCACGTCCGCGTCCTGGATGGCCTCCTTCATGGTACCGCAGACCGTGACGTTCCCCAGTCTTTCCACACCCGGTGGCATCATGGTCGGGGGACCGGCCAGGTAGATGGACGACCCCATCTTGGTCAACCCCTGGATGTTGGAACGGGCCACCCTGCTGTGGGTGATGTCGCCCACGATGGCGACCTTGAGGCCGTCGAGGCGACCGAAGCGGTCCTTCATGGTGAGCATGTCCAGGAGCCCCTGGGAAGGGTGCTCGTGGGCACCGTCGCCGGCATTGATGATGGAGCAGTTCGGCAGCTTCCCGGCAAGATAGTAATGGGAGCCGGAAACCGCGTGGCGCATGACGATGATGTCCGGCTTCATGGCCAGGAGGTTCAGGGCCGTGTCGGACAGGGTCTCCCCCTTGGTGGCGGAACTGGACGAGGGGGTGATATTGACGGTGTCGGCGGAGAGCCGCTTGCCGGCGATTTCGAAGGAGGTGCGGGTCCGGGTGGATGACTCGTAGAAGAGGTTGATTATGGTCTTGCCCCGAAGGGTCGGCACCTTCTTGATGTCGCGACTGTTGATCTCCCGCATCCCCTCGGCGGTCTCGATGAGGAGTTCGATCTCTTCCTTGGTCAGGTCCCTGAGTGCAATGATGTCTTTATGCTTGAAACTCTTCATCCCCCTCCTCCTCTCACTTTTCCAGCACGACTTCGGCCGGGGCATAGTTGGCGTCGAATTTCACCGAAATGTTCTCTTTCAGGCTGGTGGGGACGTTCCTGCCGACGAAATCGGCCCGGATGGGGAGTTCCCGGTGACCGCGGTCCACCAACACGGCGAGCTGGATGCAGGCCGGCCGGCCGTGGTCCATGATGGCGTCCAGGGCCGCCCGGATGGTGCGCCCCGTAAAGAGCACATCGTCCACCAGCACCACCTTCTTCCCCTCGACTGAGAAGGGGATGTCGGTCTTCCCTACCGGAAGGTGGGCGCTGTGTCCCTTGATATCGTCACGATAGAGGGTGATGTCCACCTCTCCAACGGGGAGCTTCGCACCCTCGATCTCCTCGAGGCGAGCGGCAAGTTCCCGCGCCAGGTGGACGCCGCCGGTCCTGATGCCGACGAGCACGAGGTTGTCAACACCCTTGTTCTTTTCCAGCACCTCGTGGGCAATCCTGGTCAGTGCCCTCCTGATGCCCGCCATATCGAGTATCACCGTGCTTTCAGCCGACATGCCGCCCCCCTTTCAGTAAAAAAAAAGACCTCTCCAAAGATACGGAAAGGCCTTTATTATGGTCTTGGTAATTCATCGGGCACCTTTGCTAACCTCACAGGGTTATCTTAAAAGGGTAAATATGCTGGAACAAAGTACACCGGCATGGGGGCGGCGTCAAGGTAATTTTCCGCCGGTACAACCACCCGACACTTCATTAATGAAATGTTTTACCAAGGCAGTGAGGGCACAAAAAAACAGTAACTCCCGGGGGAGTTACTGTTTCGAGTTGGTGATCCCAAGGGGACTTGAACCCCTGTTACCGACGTGAAAGGCCGGTGTCCTAACCGCTAGACGATGGGACCGTAATCTGTCGTTTTCAGTGGCAGCGGGTGGTGCCGCCAAGAAGTAAGGTTTATAGCAAAAGTGCTTGACGTCGTCAAGCACTTATTCACATTTTTTTTAACGGGCAATGACCCGGACGAACTTGACCAAATAGTCCACTCCCGACCAGACGGTGATGACGAACGCTATCCAGAGGTAGAACATCCCCACGTTGTGCATGTTGACGACGAGGAGCGGGTGGTCGACGGAGAAGAACCAGTGGTAGTCATAGTGGAGCAACAGGGCGATGATGGCGACTATCTGGAATATCGTCTTGAATTTCCCCAGGTCGCTGGCGGAGATGACGATCCCCTCGGAGGAGGCGATCCCCCGCAGGCCGGTAATGATGATCTCGCGACTGAGGATGATCAGCACCATCCAGGCCGGGGCCCGGCCGAAGGGGATGATCATGATCAACGCCGCCATGACGATCAGCTTGTCGGCAATGGGGTCGAGAAACTTGCCGAACACGGTGACGATCCCCATGCGCCGGGCAAGGTAGCCGTCAAGCCAGTCGGTGAAGGAGGCTGCGGAGAAGAGGGCTGCGGCCCAGAAGCAGGTTTCCCGTGAGCCGGACATGAGGAGTACCGTCATGACGGGAATGGCCGCAATCCGCATGAGGGTGAGGATGTTGGGAATGTTCCAGATCGGGTTGGATTTGTGCGCGGATTCTGACATCGGTAGGGATCGGTTCCGGTGACGGGTAGAGGTAAAAGTTAATTGGACAGATACGACTTCTGGTAGTTGAGGACCTTGCTTACGTAATTGCGCGTCTCTTCGTAGGGGGGGATGCCGCCGAACTTGGCAACCTTGGTGAGCCCCGCATTATAGGCGGCCAGGGCAAGGGATACGTTCCCCTTGAACGTGTCCAGGAGGAAACGGAGATAGCGGACGCCTCCGCGTATGTTATCCTCGGGGTTGAACGAGTCGGCCACCTTCAACCCCTGGGCAGTGCTCGGCATGAGTTGCATGAGTCCTGTCGCCCCCTTGCGAGAGACGGCATTGGGGTTGTACCCCGACTCGGCGTGAATGACCGCCTTGACCAGCGCCTTGTCTACACCGAACTCCCTGGAGCAGGAGGATATGATGGAATCGAACTCCTCCGGGTTACGCGCCAGTTTGCCGAAGCCGAAATTTGTTCTCAGGCGACGGTCCTTCTGGATGTCACGCATGAATATCTTGAAGCGACGATCGGTGGGGGCATCGGTAAAGTGCACGACCCCGTCCGTATCCTCATACTTGTAGATATCCGCGACTGCAGCACCGGACGTAAGCAGCAGTCCGGCCGCAAGCAGCAGAATGGCGTGAAGTTTGTAATTCTTCATAAATTCACCAGATAGTATATATAAAACAATAAGCTGGGGAATTCAAGGACAATAACCCCCTCCCGGCCCGAATCGCCGGGAAGCCATGCCCCATGCTTCAAATAGTATTTGACAAACGCAGTAAACAATAATTAGATAAAGACGTCACCATGCATGCTGATAAAGGATTCGCCATGTCATTCGATAAAAATTGCAATTTTATCCAGGAAGCCGAGATCCTGAAAGCCCTGGGGCATCCCGTGCGTCTCAAGATCGTTGCAGGCCTCTGCACCAAAGAGTGCAACGTGAAAAACATCTGGGAGTGCCTTGGGCTCCCCCAGGCAACCGTGTCACAGCACCTGGCACTGCTGAAGAACAAGGGGATTATCGAAGGGAAACGAGACGGCGCAGAGGTCTATTACTCCGTCATCCATCCCCTTGCCCAGAAAATCGTCGCCATCCTGACCGACTGATGCCCCGCCCTCACCCCCGCCTTATCCCCTGACCGTAGAGAACCTCGTACGTTGCCGGAATACCGCTGTCTCCTCCGTAGTTTTTTTCGTACTGATCGATCATCGCAGCAGTAACGGTCCGCCCTCCCAGCCCTTTCCCCTGAACTGGAGCAGCATTGCCCGCGCCTATCCCCTTGAGCGAACGAAGGAGCGCCGGAACGTCCCGGTGCCGTTCGACTTCCGTCTCGCTGGTTACCCTGCACTCCGTGAAACCTGCCCGTCCCAGTGCCTCAAGGGTTTCCGCGCGTGACGAGAAGCGGTGACTCCTGTCAGCGGCACTGCTGCCGTGCAGCAGCAGCGCCTGGCGATAGGACGCCTTCAGCTCGAACAGGGTTGATTCGCCGAACATGGCGAAACAGAAGCGGCCACCCGGCTTGAGGACCCTCAGCGCCTCGGCAAAGGCGCTGTCAAGGGGGTTCAGCCACTGGTAGGTGGAGGTTGAGACGACCGTATCGAAACTGCAGTCCCTGAACGGGAGATGTTCGCCGTCAGCGCAGACCAGGGCGGCATCACTCTCCGCGGGAAGCCGCCGGGCGGCACTCCGCGCCATGCCGTGGGCCATGTCCAGGCCAACGGCGAACAGGGACGGGAACCGCACGAGCAGGGACTCAAGCAGCCTGCCGGTTCCTGCGCCGACGTCGAGGACAGCAGACGGCTCACTGCCGCTGGCAAGGATACCATCGAGAAACCGCCGCACCACGCGCTGCTGCACCACCGCGAGGTCGTCGTAATTACCCGACTTTTCACTGAAAGCCCGCCTCACCTTGATTCTGTCAATCTGTGTCATGCACTCTCCTGGCAGAACCGGGACAGATGGCTATTGAACTCTTCCGGCCTGGTGAGAAACGGTGCATGGCCCGTATCGGGGAACAGGTGCAGCTGTGAGTGGGGCAGGATCCCGTGCATGTATCGTGACGCGCCAGGGGGACAGATCCGATCGGCATCTCCGTGCATCAGCATGACCGGCGCCGCCAGGCCGGCCAGCATGCCACGCAGGTCCGCACGGATCAGTTCGTCGAGGGCTGCAAGCGCGACGGAAGGAGGTGGGAGACGGCCAGCAACGGTCTTGGCCATGGCATTGATGTCAAGCGTCGCGACTTCAGATGGAGAAAACATCCCCCGGTAAAATTCTCCGGCAGTACCGTTGAAACTGCGGCGCAGTCGGACCCCCATGGAACGGGCCTCCGCCAGGGGAACCCCATGGGGGTACCCATCCTCCCGGCAAAAACGGGGAGTCCCGCCGACCAGGACCAGTCCGGTCACCTTCTCCTTCAGCCGGGATGCCAGCAGCGCTGCAATCTGCGACCCCATGGACCAGCCGACGATAACCAGTCTTTCCAGGCCGAGATGGTCGACAAACTCAACGAGATCGGCGACAGTGGCCGCATAGCTGAAATCGACCCCACCCGACTCACCGTGACCGGGCAGGTCCGGGGCGATCACCCTGAAGCAATCGGCCAGGCCAGCCTGAAAGCACCACACCTGGCGCGACATGAGCCAGCCGTGAAGAAACAGCAGGGGGAGCCCGTGACCGCTGTCGTCATATGCCATGCCGGCAGCACCGGCGGAAAAAGGTCGATTCATGTCAGATAATCCCCATATCCCGCCCTATGGCAGCAATGCGTGCCGCCGCGTCCGCAAGCTCGTCGGGGTCATGGGTTGCCATCACCGTGCAGCGCAGGCGACAACTGCCGACCGGCACCGTGGGCGGGCGGATGCCCTGGACGAACACCCCCTCCTCCAACAGCCTGCGAGAAAACTCCATCACCTGCTCAGCCCCCCCCACCAGCACCGGCACTATCTGGGTTGTGGAGCCGAGGGTATCAAAACCGCTCCCTGTCAATGCCCGGGAGAAAAGAGCGGTGTTTGCCGCCAGGCGTTGCCGGAGCTCAGCCCCTTCAGGGGAGGATACCAGTTCGATGGCCGCCAGGGAGGCTGCCAGGACTGCAGGAGGCAGGGATGTGGAAAATACGAAGCTACGTGCCCTGTTCCGAAGGTATTCGATCAGTTCGAGCGAGCCCGCCACGTAGGCACCGAAGCTGCCGAGCCCCTTCCCCAGGGTCCCCATCTGTATATCGACCCGACCCGGGACCCCGCTCAGTTCCACGCTCCCCCGCCCATGCTCGCCGAGCACGGCGGTGCCGTGGGCATCGTCAACCATGAGGAGCGCGTCGGATTCCTCTTTCAGGTCGGCAAGTTCCCGCAGGCGTGCCATATCGCCATCCATGCTGAACACACCGTCGGTCACGATCAACTGCCTGCCGCTCCCCCGGTTGGTTTCGATAAGGCGCCGCAACCCGTCGACATCGTTATGGGGATACCTGAGGAACTTGGCCCTGGAGAGAAGCGCACCATCGACGATGCTCGCGTGGTTGAGCCGGTCGGAATAGATCGTATCACCCCGCCCGACCAGGGCAGAAATTATCCCCAGGTTGGCTGAGTAGCCATTGTTGAACAGGATGGCCGCCTCCGTCCCCTTGAACTCGGCCAAGCGCTCTTCAAGCTGGCGGTGCAGGGACATGTTGCCGGAGACCAGTCGCGCCGCTCCGCTACCGACCCCCCAGGTCTCGACGGCACGGATCGCCGCCTCCTTCAACCGCGGATGATCGGCAAGACCGAGGTAGTTGTTGGAGCAGAGGAGAAGCACCTCGCGGCCATCGACAACGACCCTTCCCTTCTGGGCCCCCTCCACCAGACGCATGGAGCGGTACAGGCCTCTGTGACGAAGAGAGTCCAGTTCCTGCTGAATAAAAGTCATCTGAATGTTCCTGACGTGCTGGATTCGCACGGTTGTATCATAAACGCAAACAGCTCGTCAACCTTGCCATATCAACAGGTTGACGAGCTGCAAATACTCGCGAGCAGGGAAAACGACTATGCCGGCAAAATGTCCTCAGGTCGTCATGGTCACATTGTAGTTAAGCCAATACCTGGAGCAGGTGCTGATCATGGATTGATAGCTCTGGAAATCGATCGGTTTCACCAGATAGCTGTTTACACCCAGTTCATAGCATTCGCTTACATCGCGCTGCTGGTTGGACGACGTCATGACGACAACCGGTATACGCCTGGTGACTGAATGGGCCTTGAGCCTCTTCAAAACTTCGGGGCCGGTAAGTTTCGGCAACTTGATATCAAGAAAAATGACTTTGGGAAGTCGTTGATGATTCAAGGTGCTCGTTGGATCGAAAAAGTATTCCAAGGCTTCGGCGCCATCCCTCAGGAGCACTACATGAGCCGTCGGGTGCTCCTGTTTCAGAATGCGCATGGCCAGTGCGGCATCATCATAATTGTCTTCAACGAGCAAGATATCAACCTTCATAGCATGCCTCCATTCCATACGTACAACCGGTCCACCACGGCAGACATTTCACATTCATTCAATGTGTGCTTTATTATCGGAAATATTAATCAAAGCTATAGTACTTCCCAGAAAGATTAAAACAGCAATATCTGTACCATAATGAGGATATTAATTAATACTAGCGTCTCCGGTCGACCCTCACGACCTCGAACCATGCCGGGGAGGACATCAGACCGGACAGCCAGACACACGAGGTCTCCCAGAAGGATTTTGCGGAATCACTCGGCATACCCCAGGGATTTCTTCGTTCCCTGGAACGCTGCAGGGGAAAGCCTTCAGACGCGCTGCTGATCGCCGCGGCAGAGCTCCAATAATCCCGGCATTACCATCTCCGTGTAGAGACGTATCTATACCTGAGCATGTCAGTCAAATGACCGAAATGAGCCACGGCCAGAGCCACTTTCTTCACGGTATTCGGGCATTCTTTGACAGCTCACCTTTTACTTGACCCTCCCAGACTATTGAGCTATACCCCTATAATATTGTTTGAATATCGCTGAGGAGGAAGATTCATGCACCTGATGGACGCCATTAAAGAAAAGGCAGCAAAAAAACTCCAGACGGTCGTGCTACCGGAAAGCTACGACGAAAGGATGCTTTTTGCCGCCCAGAAAATTGTGGAACAGGGTTTGGCCAAAATCATCATTCTTGGTGATGCGGATACGGTACAAACAGCAGCCAGGGAGAAGGGGATCAACCTGAGCGGGGTGGAGATCGAAAACCCGGCCACATCGCCCCGCCTCCCCGGATACATCGATGCGCTGGTCGAACTGCGCAAGAGCAAGGGGCTGTCGCGGCAGGATGCTGAAAAGCTTCTGACGGATAGTGACAACCTTTACTTTGCCGGCATGATGGTCCGGCAGGGGGATGCCGGCGGCGAAGTGGCCGGGGCAACCAGCACTACCGGCAACGTCCTCAAGGCGGCATTCCAGACGGTCGGCACGGCTCCCGGGATCAAGACCGTCTCCTCCTACTTCTTCATGATCACCAAGACCCCGTCCTTCGGCGAAAACGGCATCGTCCTCTTTGCCGACTGCGCCGTCAACCCCAATCCGGACGCACAGGCACTGGCGGAAATCGCCGTGGCCACGGCGAGAAACTGCAAATCTTTCCTCGATGTGGATGCCCGGGTGGCCATGCTCTCGTTCTCCACCAAGGGGAGCGCGTCCCATGCCGATGTCGACAAGGTGCTTGCCGCCATCGAGATTGCCAAGAAAATTGACCCGACACTGCAGATCGACGGAGAACTGCAGGCTGATGCTGCCCTTCTTCCCAAGGTCGGCGAGAAGAAGGCTCCCGGCAGCCAGGTAGCCGGCAAGGCGAATGTCCTCATCTTCCCCGACCTCGATGCGGGCAACATCGGTTACAAACTGGTAGAGCGGGTCGCGGGTGCCGAAGCCATCGGCCCGGTCATCCAGGGGCTCGCCAAACCCGTTAACGACCTCTCCCGCGGCTGTTCGGTCGACGACATTGTCAACGTGGTGGCAATAACTGCGGTCCAGGCACAGGGCTAGCCCATACGCATCGTAACAAACGAAGAAGGCCGCCGGTGATATCACCGGCGGCCTTCTTCGTTTGACTGCTGACGTCCTGACTACTTCCTGACAAAGTCCGGACGGGAGAAGGTATATTCGAAGTTCATGTGGTCGGTATAGGTGCCGGACAGGATTGCCGCCACATCCTCGGTAAAGACGAGCTCTTCGTCGGTCGGGATCACATACACCTTGACCGGAGAATCGTCCGTGGTAATGAGGGTTTCCCGCTTCCTGGTCATTGCTCCCTTGTTGCGCTCCTTGTCCAGGCAGATCCCGAGATGCTCCAGCCCCTCGATTGCCTTTTCACGGATCGGCCACCCCATCTCCCCGACCCCTGCGGTGAAAACAACCGCATCGAGCCTGCCGATGATCGCCATGTAGGCACCGATATACTTCTTCAGCCGGTACGCTTCTATTTCAAGGGCAAGGTTGCATCTCTTGTCTCCGTTATTGGCATGTTCTATCACGTCACGCCTGTCGGTGAAACGTCCGGTAATCCCGAGAACCCCGCTCTTCTTGTTGAGAATCCCGTCGATCTCCTTGGCGGACAGGTTCTCCTTCTGCATCATGAACGCCGGAATGGCGGGGTCGATATCCCCGCAGCGGGTCCCCATCATCGCCCCTTCGAGCGGCGTAAGCCCCATGGTGGTATCGACGGAAACACCTCCCTTGATGGCACAATGGGAAACGCCGTTACCGATATGCATGGTGATGATATTGGTTTCACAGGCCTTCTTGCCGAGGATCGCAGCCGCCCGCTTGGAGACGTAGAGATGGGATGTCCCGTGGAAACCGTAACGGCGCACACCGTGGAACTCGTACCACTCGTAGGGAACCGGGTACAGATATGCGTGCTCCGGCATCGTCTGGTGGAACGCGGTGTCGAAGATGGCGACATGGGGGACATCGGGAAGCACCGCCTTGGCGGCTTCGATACCCGAGATGTTCGGCGGGTTGTGCAGAGGAGCAAGGTGCTGCACCTCCTTGACGGCATCGAGCACCGCCTCGTCAATCATGACCGAGCGGGTGAACTTTTCGCCGCCGTGGACTACCCGGTGACCGACTGCGGAGATCTCGCTGATCTCCTCGAGCACGCCGTGCTCGGGATCGGTCAATGTCCTGATGATCAGGTCTATCGCCACCTGGTGATCGGGACAGTCGGACTCGCAGCGGTAAGCCTCCCGGCCCGGAACCTCATGCAGAATGAAGGAGTCGCCAATGATGACCCTCTCAACCATCCCCTTGGCTACCACCTCCATCTTGTTCCAGTCAAACAGTTGATATTTGACGGAAGAACTACCACAATTAAGAGCAAGTATCTGCATGCGGAAACCCCTTTAATTAATCGGAATAGTAACCCTAACCCTATAGTATTACGTTTATTTTCGATATGAATAAATATGCGGAACAACAAATTCAGCCATAATAAAACTGCTTTTTATAATACCGGAGTAATGCCGTCAATTCAAGTAATTTGTTGGCCGTTCGACGGTCGTCGTGCGAAGGGAAATGGTTTCTTCTGGACATTTGCACAAACACGTGCTAGAAAAAATTTGATTATGCTGAATACACAAAGTTCTATAAATCTTTAGCAAAGGGGGTGAATCTTTTGGCTCACAAAATTTCCGACGAGTGCATCAACTGCGGCGCATGCGACGACTCCTGCCCGGTAAATGCCATCAGCGAGCAGGGTAACAAGCGTGCAATCGACGCAGATACCTGCATCGACTGCGGCGCATGTGTTGACACATGCCCGGTAAGCGCAATCAGCGCCTAAGCAGCACCGCACGACAACAAAAAAAGGGCCGGTACAGATGTACCGGCCCTTTTTTTGTTGTCGGTTGATGTAATGCTCATTGGGTGGCCACGGTCGACCCGCTGACCTGTACGGAGAAATCGCTCGTTTCCTTGGGTATCCCGCTGACTACGACCACAAAGGGGATGGCAGTACCGGGTTTTACACCCAGATTTGCCAGGGAATCCCCGAACTGGTTGTTCATAACCTCGTCGATCTTGGCTGCCGGCATGGTTGCGAGCTGCTCGTTCGACAACGGATTGCCGCAGAACGCCGTCTTGGCCTTGAGCATCGCACCGTTACTCCCCAGCAGGGAGACCTTGATCTGGATCGAGGCCCGGGGTTTTTTATAGTTGTTCAGAGCCTCCCCCCTGACAACGAACAGCTCGCCGACCTCCTTGTTCATCGCGTACTCGGCCTTGACGTTCCGGAGAGTTATTTCACCCTCCTCTCCACCCTTTTGTCCATACCACTCGACAAGGAAACCAAGACCTACCTTGGAAAATACTTTCGGACCCCCAAAGAAATAGACACCTGAACCTGCGAGGGCAACGATCAGCAGTATTGCCCCGACAATGACAAAGAGCGGGAACAAAGAGCCCCGCTTCTTCCGGGTGGTCAGGGTCGTGGGGGGGAGCTCTTCATCCGGAACCGGCATGGCCGAAAACTCATCGGAGAACCCTGCTAGGCCCGTCTGGTCTGCTGCAGGAACAGGAAACGGCTTCTCTTCCTGGCTGACCGGAGCCTCGGCGAAGGTAAAATCTCCGAATGAGGTTTCGGTCTTTTTGCCTTCAACCGGAGGGTTTTCCGTCTCCACAGGGGTCTCGGGAGTAAACGAAAAAGCAAAATCTTCGGTACCACCGCTTACCGCTTCGCTCGTGGAAGAGGTCTCCGCTTCCGTTTCGGGTGCGAATGAAAAATCGAGCGACGCGGGGGCTGGTGCTTCCGGGGCAGCGGGTGCCTCGGAGAAGGAAACCTCACCGAAATCGACGGCGAATTCATCCTGTCCCGGGACAGTGCCAGCCCCTGACTGGGCAGGAGTGGACTGCTCACCGAGGGGAATATCGCCGAAATCGAACTCGCCGGCAGTCGCGGCGGACTGTTCGAATTCGCTCGGGGGGGCGGACGTTTCGAAGCCGGATGAATCCTTGAAATCGAACTCATCGGCAGCACCCTCAAATCCCGCGGGAACCGCGGCCGTTGCGCCCCCTCCGCCAGCAGGAGGTTCATCCATATTGAAAGAAAACTCGCCACCATCAGCCGGGAACCCGCCGGAATCCGCCCCGCCCGGTTCCCGGGCAAGAACCGGAGACTCCCCCGCGCCTGCCTCTGCAGGCGAAGGAGCCGGTGTCACACCAAAATCCGTGGGCAATTGGAAGCTATCAGCAGGCTCTTCTTCCCTCTGGACGACAAAGACCTCCTTGCACTTGGCACACCGGACCTTTACCGGTCCATTGGCAAGCTTTGAATCATCCATCCTGAATTTTGCACTGCAATGATCACACTGAATAATCATTCAACTCTCCACTGATATTTGCATGGGCACGGCATGACAGTTAGAGGAACCCACGACAGCGAAAGCATCTAACCCTGCTATACCGTTATGTTTTTTTCATTTTCTATAACAGAAAGCGCAGACTCTGTCAAACTATTAATCTAACTGGTATTTCATCGCCCCTGCCCATTTCTACCGCGTTTTAAGCTGCTTATACGCCCGTTCGAGATTTACCTCGATGAACGTACTGTATCCGGGAAGGTCTTTATAGGCATCAAGGGCAAACTCCTTTCTGGTCTGGGCCAAGGAATTCCCCTTTTCCACATTTCTCAGCACTTCAGTCATGAAAGCCCGGTAAAATTTCTTGAAGCGTGTGATCCCCCCCCCGTCGGAAACCTTACCTACCCCCGGGATCACGATCCGTGCGGGGATGTTCTCCAGACGCTCGATATTCTCCCCCCATTCCAGTACCGATGCTTCCCCCATGTAGCCGACCATGTCATTGAAGACAAGGTCGGAAGCGAACAAGATCCCCTCATTAGGCATGTAGAGCACCATGTCTCCACCACTGTGCCCCTTGCCCATATTCAACAACACCAAGGAACTCGCCCCCCTGTTCAACGTCAGGGTGTCGTCGAACACAAGATTCGGATTTTTGAACTCACGCAGTTCTGCGGACAACTCCTTCCAGGTCTCCGTTGTTGCCACCACCTCGGCCCTTTCGGGGAGATTGAAATCAACGTAATTGAAACCACGATGGTGATGAGTCAGGATCACGTGGCTGACCGGGAGTGGAGACAGCTTGCCGATCTCCCTCACCAGCTCATCCACGCATTCCGGCACGAAGTGGGCTCCTACAAGGATAACCTCGTGGCCGGTAATGACGAATACGGCATTGCTGACGGCCTTGCTCCCTGACAGGGCAATTGCGGCATAGACAGAATCGGAAATCTTGCTGATCTCGTAATTGGCAGCAGCCACCATCGACGGCATGTACAACAGGAGGAGCGGAAGCAGCCTGATAACCCGCACTGTGCGCTTTAGAATCGCCAAGGATGTCATAGGGTCTCCCAGGTTAGGCCAAGATAAACCGACACGACTAAAGTTCTTGAGTTTAGCTTGCCAATAGTGTATTAATTGAAAGTTCAAAGGGCGGTTAGCTCAGATGGATAGAGTACAGGCCTCCGAAGCCTGGGGTCGTGGGTTCGAATCCCATGCCGCCCGCCAATAAAAACGAAGGGTTAGACCATAATGGTCTAACCCTTTTTTACCATGTGGCATTTTTTGTGTCATGTGGTTTTTTGCCCGGAGAGGAACTTTTCTTGCCGGGCTGAACTGTAGACTCGTCATCTCCTGAGCGCATGAAGTGACAGGCCTTCATCAGCGCACCCTCCTGCACATTTAGTCGCCACAGCAAACGAACGGGGGGCTACAGATTGCTCCATACCCCCCCTTTGTACTGCACTCTATTGTCGAAAAATCACAAAAAAACTTGACCGCTGTTCTATCCACCTGAACAACGAACGGAGATTAAAATTGGTCGGGGAGACAAGATTCGAACTTGCGACCCCCTGCTCCCAAGGCAGGTGCGCTACCAGGCTGCGCTACTCCCCGACGTAAAAAATTTGTATAGCATGAAATGATTGTTGAACGCAAGGGGAAAGCGGTCGGGGTGAATCCCCGTGGGTGTGGTAAAAGGCTTGACAGAAAAGGAAATAATCGTTGCATGTTCGCGGTGGAATCCCTCTTTCGGATGCTCCTCGCTGAAACCGGGAGGAAGAACATGGTCCAAGCTACAGTCGCTTATCCGCACTTACATGCAACTGGCAATGCAGGCACTTCCGGAGGAAAAGCAGGGTCATGCCCTGCAAGTGGAAATAGTTGCCACAACTTGGGCACCTGGCAATGGCGGCATAAAAAGCTATGGCAAACATGACGACGAACCAGCCGACAAACACGGCGGCCAAGTGACCATTGAACATCTTCATGGCGAGCATCATAAGCGGCATATAGGACAGAATTATTGTCCAGAGACACCAACGACGCCTTCGGATTGCCTTCAGCCCTCGTCGAAGAGCGGCATCGTCAACAACCAGGCATTCGCCAACCGATGAAACCTTGTCAACAATCATCTGTTATCTCTTCATGCCTCGACTGGCAGCAGATGTATGACCACACGTAACCGGCACGCAATGCCCCTGCGAAGAGAACTAGGGCAGCCCAGTCTGGGCCGCGTGCAGGAGATGCGGACCTTACGGGAACTCAGACGTACAGTGAGGACAACGCCGTGCTGGTATCGGTACAGGGGAACAGCAGAACGGGCAATCCTTTGTATTTGGCGGTGCAGGCGTCGGTTCTTTTTTCAGGCGGTTGATCTGTTTTATGACGAGAAATATGACGAAGGCAATGATCGTAAAATCGATGACCGTATTTATGAATACTCCATAGCTTATTACCGGGGCACCGGCATCCTTTGCTGCCTTGAGAGAGGTAAAGCCTTTTCCTGACAGATCGATGAACAGATCAGTGAAATTAACCTTCCCCATGGCCATCCCAAGAGGCGGCATCACAATGTCACTGACAAACGAGGTGACAATCTTACCGAAGGCCCCGCCGATAATGACACCAACAGCCAAATCAACGACATTTCCCTTTACGGCAAATTCCTTGAATTCTTTCATCATAGACATGACAAACCTCCTCTAGCAGCAAAGTTGAATTGCATCATTGTCGATAAGGTCGGACCTCATGCATTACACCCCGTTGCGAACCACACTTGTGCCGGCACCGGTGAGGGGAATCCGTTGTTCCCTTGATTACGTCAGAACGCATACTGAAGTCCGACCGTAAGGAGTGAATCAGTACTTTTCTTGCCAACCGGAGGTTCGTTTGAGAAATCAAGGATGTCGGCCAATTTCATGGACCAGCCCGCACCAATGGCGGTCATGAGAGCCGCTTCGTTGCGAAGGTTGAAATCGCTCATTTTTTTCAGACTAGGATACAAGACCAACCTGTCGGTAAACTCGAGCCAATCGGTCAATTTGTAACGGTAATTGGCGGCAAGGCGAACAGTCATCCAACTTTTATCTTCCTGCGCTTCATAATCCTCCGAGAAATAGGCAATGCCGGCTTCCAGGGAAAGCCCCTTTACAGGATCATCCCATACCTGGTACCCGGCACCCGGTCCAACGACTGCCCGCAGCTTGAGATCTTTAAACGTGTCATTAAGGAGTTCAACCCCAAGGTAGCCATAAAATTTCTTGGTGAAGAAATAATCGTATTGCAGAGCACCAAACGCATTGCGCGTCGTCATGGCGTCATTTTCCTCGGCGATATTATAGAGGAATCGCATGCTGAAGCGGTCCTGATCCCCCCTGCGCATGACATCTGCACCGAATGACAACCCGCTACGATCAGTGTTACCTGCCTGCAGGTTTCCGGACAGGCTCACAGTGCCATGCCATTTCCCGACTGGCGGCGGGTTGATAGCCGTCACGCTCTTCAACTCAATCCCTGACGCGATCCTACCATCCCCCTCATCGACGGTAATCTTCCCATCATCACCGGTTCTGAGTTTCCCTTTGATCACCTCTCCGGTTGCAAGATGTAACTCCACGGGAGTATTGGTTGATATTCTGGTGATATTCTTTTTTCTGATCTTCATAGGCTCCGCATAATCGGAAGTCAGTGTGACATAATCTCCGGAGAGACTAGTAACGGTTCCGGCAACATGGTTGCCGTTGTCGAGGGTGATTTCATCTGCCAACAACAACTGGGGCGCAACCGACGAAAGCAATATGACCGCTAAAGAAAATATGCATGCTCTCCCGATCATACTCCCCCTCCATTCACGCATGATTAAACAATATTTATCCACAACTATAACCTGAAAAGCCTTGAATACAAGTTCTATGCATCGCTCCTCGTTGTGTCGATATTCCTGAAGGAGGATTCCACGAGCGACGAGCGTTAAACTCGAGCATTCAAGACGGTAACTATGAAGATTTTTTATCAAATCTGTGAGTAACAGGAATACTGGAGGCGGCTAAAGGAGAGTTTTTGATGAATCAACCATTGATCGACGATGATGTGTGGTGTGCTTGTAGTTACTTACGTTTTCCAAGCCGTTTTGTGTCAGGTTTCACTGCGTCCCCAATAATATGGGCCTATCTGTTTATATCCTCTTTCAAAATTTTACTTGGTTTAAAGGTCAGAATACGTCTTGCCTCAATGGTAATAGCCTCGCCTGTGAGAGGATTCCTGCCCTTGCGGTTACTCTTGTGCCTGACCTCAAAGTTGCCAAACCCCGCGATCTTGATCTGCTCACCAGATTCGAGAGTATCCTTGAGAAGAGAAAATACGGACTCAAGTACTGCTTTTGATTCCTTCATGTTCATACCGGATGCGGAATAAATGCGCTCGACAAGGTCTGCTTTAGTCATGTCCTGCTCCTTAAAATGTTCATTCAATACATTGCAGTTAGATTGTGTATGTTAAGTAATGGACATCATTCTTACCGGAGCGCTTGACCTCATACATCAATTTGTCAGCAAGTGATATCAATCTTTCAAGGTCGCATTGAGTATCTGTACAGGTTATGACACCTATACTGTACGTTGTTGGCCAGTTGTTCTTCTCAGACAACAATCGCAACTGCTCCTTCAATTTCACCATGACACGTTTTACTGAGTTCTGGTCTGTCGCCGGAAAGAAAATGGTAAATTCATCTCCACCAATACGTGCAACCACGTCAGTCCTTCGCAGATTGCTTGAAATACATTCCACCACAGCTTTCAGAAGTTCGTCACCCTTTTTATGACCAAAGCAATCGTTGACTTTCTTGAAATTATCAAGATCAAGGTACGCGAGCGAGAAGGGGCTGTTCTGCCGCTGAAGTCTCAACATCTCATATTCAACTATTTCATCAAATGCCCGCCTGTTCATGGCACCAGTCAGTTGGTCGGTACGCGACAAGACGATATCATTCTCCCACATGCTGCGGATCTTTCTGAGCATAACTGAGACCGCAATGAATATAATCAATGTTGAAAGGACATTCCATATTGATGATGGCATATCGACTTGTGGGTTGGTGTAAGTCCAAAACGCGGTACAGAGTATAGATACTGCAATTCCGGCTGATCGCCGTCCAAACCATGTTGTCAGCGCGACAGGGAATATGTACAACAATATAAAAGAATACTGGATTGGAGCCATAATATCCAACACGCCAAAAAGGACAGTGAACACGAGGCCCAATATGATATTAAATACCTGGCCTTTCTGTTCAAGGTAGTGCAGATATGCTTTGATGTGCTTCTCAATGTTTAGCATAATCAAACCAAATAATTAGATACTGCTCTTGACGTATTGACTATTATTATACTCTATAACTATAACAGTGAGTAACGACATCGTGCCTTCCGTGACCATAATCGACTTCAGTATTCTTGCTACTCTAATCTGAAGCTCGAATTTCAATCTCTATATTCATTATTTACTTTCAACTCATTCCGCCGACCGAAACGAGCTCTCGCCGCCATGGATTCAGAGCAGCCCAAATAGAAAAGCCTGTCTCCTTTACCAATAGAAGACAGGCTAAACACACACGCGTAGCAACGGTGCATATGACCCTCTTCGGCAACCCGGCTACCCGCGTGGGGCCCGTGGCTTTGCGTCCCGGAATCGCTTCCGGTTTGCTAGTATCGGAGAGTTGCGCTTTCTCACGCAGCTACAGTAAAAACGTATCTACATATAAAGTCAAGATAAATCGACGAACTTGAATCGACTTTATATTTGAGCGGTCTCAGCCAAACTACCCTGTAACAGAAGGGGCAGGCCTTCTCAAGAGCGCTCAAACGCCGCAGCTTTCAGAGGAACTTGGTTGATCACTCACCGGTACGTCTGATAGCACATTAAAAGACAGATGATTCAGCCATTTAACAACAATTACTCTAATTAAAATTTATACTAATCAAGCATTCCCTACTTCAACACAGCGAAAGCGCCAACAATAGCTCTATAATTAAAACCACACACACATGGCACATATTTTGCTCACATCGACATGATTTTAATTATTTTAAGACCGGGTAACAGTCAGTACCAATTAGTTCATAAATTCAAGACAGCGGGGAGGAACATCATGTCTCACATGCAATCAAAACGTCAAGCGGTCGGCTTGGCAGCATTCTGCACCATGTTACTATCATCATTATTACTCGGCGGATTACTTCGCCCGAGTGACGTCGGTGCTGCCACCATCTCGTGCAGCAACGGTCTTTCCGGATGTCACTTCAACAACAACAAAGTCCAGGATGGCACGGCCCGGAACACGCCCAGTGGCATGTTCCTCGGTACCCATGCCCGTCACTCGGGGTATTCGACCTCGTCGGCGAAGCGTGAATACCAGTATGCCTGTACCAAATGTCACCCGAGCGCCGGCTACACCAACGCCCACCAGAGCGGGTTCAAGAACATAACCGGCGCCAGTCTTCCCGGCAACCGCTACTCGGCCGGGAAAAAGATCGCCAACACCAACAGCCCGGCCTTCGGTAACTGCGGCAACATCTACTGCCACAGTACCGGTCGTGCTACCGGCATGGGGATGGTCCAGTACAGCTCTTCCCGCTGGGGCGGCTCTGAAGGGTGCCGTGGCTGCCATGCCGGCCGTCTCTCCGCCACTGGCGCACCGGCGCGCAGCATCGGCAACTTTACCCTCTCAACGACCCACTCCCAGCACCTGAAGTACCCGGCAGCCAATATCAACTGCCAGATCTGTCACTCCAAGACCGCTACCGATGCCGCCACCCTGAAAAGCTATACCGCTGCGACACGCCACGTCAACGGCGTACGGGACGTCACCTTTACAGGGGTTGCCTATGGCACCTACACCTCGTACAAGAGCACGGAAGTCGGCTCCGCCGGCAACACCAAGACCTGCAACAATGTTTCCTGTCACGGCGGCAAGTCGCGTAGTGCCTGGTCGGCAGCCACCACGAACAACAACCACACCTGCGTCCACTGCCACGGTGTCGACGGCCAGACGTCCCTCCGTGCGGACAAGTACAATGCGGCTCCCGGCTGGGGCGGGACCGGTACCAGCACCGATCAGGTTGCTGTAAATACCGACAAGCGGGTAGGTGCCCACTTCGTCCACCTCTCCTCCGTCTACATGCCGAAGCTCAAATGCAACGAGTGCCACAGCGTGCCGACAACCCCCTTCGAAGGGACCCACATGGCGGTGCCGCGCTACAACAGCCAGACCCTGACCTTTGCCCAGGCATCCACGGCCATCAAGAACAGCACCACCACGGCAAAAACGGATGGTACTGATATTGCCGCGGCAACCTGTACCACGACCTACTGCCACGGCGGTAAAATGCCCAAGGGTGACACCAGCGGTACCGCAAGAAGTCCCCAGTGGAACCAGGCATCACTTATGACCGGCACCCCCGGTGCGGACTGCAGCACCTGTCACGGCAACCCGCCGACCACCGGCACCACGGCAACCAGCCACAGCGGCTATGCGGCAACCACTTCCTGCGTCGGCTGCCACAGCATGGTCGTCGATGCGACGGGTAAGATCATCAACAAGTCCCTGCACATGAACGGCAGCATCAACGTCACCACCGATTGCAACGGCTGCCACAAGTACGACATCACCGGGACCAACGCCTGGCAGAACACCAGTGGGACCGATCTGGCCCACTACAAGCACATCTCCTTCATCAAGACCAGAGTGGGATATGGCACACTTGCGGTAACCGGCCAGACCTTCGGTTCATCAGCCGAGAACGTTGCCGTGTGCGGTACGTGTCATACCACGACACTGTCGCAGCACAACGACGGCTCCAAGCAGATCACCTTCGGAGCAGGCGGCAGCTATCCGAACACCATGGGAGGCGGTACCGCCAACAGCATGAGCCTGCTCTTCGGTGGCTCGAACCCCGTTGTCAGCGGCACAACCGGCGTCAACATCACCTGTTCGAACCTGATGTGCCACTATGCGGCGACACCGAACTGGTACTAAAGATTCAGCACACGTTCAG
Source organism: uncultured Geobacter sp. (assembly GCA_937860145.1). Lineage (GTDB taxonomy): Bacteria > Desulfobacterota > Desulfuromonadia > Geobacterales > DSM-12255 > CALMBF01. The sequence continues at coordinate 8,163 of CALMBF010000095.1, read as the reverse complement.
ATAGAAAAAAATGCTCCGGTTATTATGACCGGAGCATTTTTTTATCATGCTTCCGTTTTTGGATCGAGCAGCACAATTGCCCCAAAGAGACAAAAGAGATCACCAAGCATGTCCTAACGCGGGACATGCATGAGAAACTACCCCTGTTTCTCGGCAGATATAAACACACAACACGGACTCAACGCCATCTCCACGGGTCTATGGTCAAATTTCAACCGGCGTCAACTACAGTAACGACACCATCTAACTACCCGGCACTACTTTCACAGCAAATATCCTTATAGACCGCACACATGAGAACTGGTATTTTATTATCCACTGGAAGCCCGAGCAGTGCTCCAGGTAGGAGGCCCGGCCGGCATCATAATTACGATTAGAATTACTGGTCGTCATGTGCTGACAGGCCAGACATGACAGACAGCGATTTTCTGTGCGAGGTATGAATGGAAAAGATTCTTGTCATCGATGACAGCAGGGTTGCCCAGGCCCTGCTCGCCGGGATCTTCAGCTCGACCTATGAGCTGGAATTCAGGAATGATGGTGCGGAAGGGGTAAAGGCTGCCCGCGAGGTACAACCGGACCTGATCCTGCTGGACGTCAATATGCCGGGGCTTGATGGTTTTGAGGTATGCAGACTTCTGAAGCAAGAAGATGACACCAGGGAGATTCCGATCATCTTCGTGACATCAGTGGATTCCGGAGACGAAAAGGTCAAAGGTTTTCAGGCCGGAGCGGATGATTATGTGGTGAAACCTTTCTACCCTCTGGAACTGCAGGCACGGGTCAGCGCCCACCTCGGGGCACGCCGAGCCAGGGTACAGGCGCTGAAGCTGGAACGATTGACGGTTTTCAAGGAGATGGCGGTTGCCGTTAGCCACGAAATAAACAATCCCCTCACCTCGGTATTTGCCAGCCTCCACCTCTTGCAAAACGAGCTGGCTCACGCCTCTGAAACGACAAAGGGATATTTTGCAACCCTTCACGGCGAGATGAAACGAATCCAGAACATTGTGGGCAAACTCGCCACCGCGACAAAAGCTTCGACCACCAGGTACAACTCAGATATCACCATGATTGATTTGCATGATCTCTGAACAGTCTTTTCGTTTCAGCCGGATTTCATGGTATCGCTACCACAACGTTACGCCGCAGTAGCGGAGCAGACATGAAATCATCAAGAAGTGACGTGCCTGCCTTTCCTTGAAGCTACTGGAGGGCTGTCAGCAACGTCTTCGCCTTTTGTTTCTCTTCGATTATCAACCTGATACGATCCGCCTGCCTTCTGCAATTATCAGCCTCATTCATAAGGGCTACGGACTTCCTGCACTTTTTATAATCGTAATATTCATGTGCGTTATCCCCTATTTTCCAGGAAACGCCAACATACTTATTACGTATGGTTATCAAGTCACCGGTAGACATGTTCTGGAGGTCAGCATTCTCATAAACCCTGCATTCTGTCCCTGCAAACGCCCAACACGGAATCGCCAGAAGCACCATCAGAACCATTTTCCCCATAAATCCCCCCCACTCGTTTAGCTTCAACTGCTGCCAATTTCGTGTAGCAAGGTATCAATTGATACGCCGATTGGCTTTCCGCCCACCTGCCAAAAGGAGTAGTAACATTCCACACTGGACACAGTGAAAAACAACTGACATTAACATTATTACATTATCAGATATTAATATATCAGACGTTCGACTCTTTTCAAGCGTGTGTACACATCTGGACGCGAGGATTGATAACAATTGATCAGAGGGGTAAGCAGAGGAGAGGCGTGCAAGAAGACATGCCTTTAGCCGGGGAGCTCCGATGAGTGCAGTGCAGGGCGATTACACGACGAGCCTGAAGGGAGATTTGCCATGAGCGCAGGACGCGCTTTACTATGGGCAGAAAATGAATATGACCAGGGGAGAAGCACCGACAACTTCCGGGCAACCGGCACGCCGGTTCGCGGGCTAGAAAGGATTTTCAAGAAGGTACTGCGTGAGGGCGGCAACGGCCCGTCCACGATGGCTAATCCTGTTTTTCACTTCGAGCGGCAACTCAGCCAGGGTCATGCCGTACTCCGGTACCATGAAAAGCGGATCGTAGCCGAACCCGCCATCCCCCGAAGGTTCATCCGTGATTACCCCGTGAAGTTCACCACCAAACGTACGGCACCCTCCATCGGGGAAACAAAGGGCAATCACGCAACGGAAGGCAGCCCCCCTGCGGGACATGGGTACATCGACAAGCTCGCCGAGCAGCTTGAGATTGTTGTCCGCGTCACTGCAACCATCACCGGCATAGCGGGCTGAGTAGACCCCCGGCCTGCCGTCCAGGGCGGCAACCAGCAGGCCCGAGTCATCGGCGATCACGGGAAGGCCGGTACCCGCACTGGCTTCACGTGCCTTTTTGATAGCATTCTTCTCGAAACTGTCTCCATCCTCCACGGTGGGAGGAAGGTGGGGAAAATCCCGCAGGGAACGCAGGGTGATGCCCGTCCCCTCCAGCAGAGCCTCCAGTTCCCTTACCTTGCCTGCATTGCCGGTAGCCACGAGCAGTTCCTTCATCCCCGTAATGCCTCCTGCTGTGCCTGCAGCAGCTTTTTGATCCCCTTTACCGCAAGGGCTCGCATCTCGTCCATCTGTGCCAGGGTAAACGGCTCGCTTTCAGCGGTACCCTGGACCTCGACGAACCGTTCGGATGAGGTCATGACGTAGTTCATGTCGACTTCGGCGGCGGAGTCTTCTGAATAGTCAAGATCCAGCACTGCCTCGCCCCCGACGATGCCGACGCTGACCGCGGCAACTCCTTCCTTGAGCGGGTTGGCGCTGATAACCCCCTTTTGCACGAGGCCGTTGACCGCATCGGCAAGGGCGACCCATGCACCGGTGATGGAAGCGGTCCGTGTGCCGCCATCCGCCTGGATGACGTCGCAATCGATATGGATGCACCTCTCCCCGAGAGCTGCCATGTCGGTCACGGCACGCAGGGAACGGCCGATAAGGCGCTGGATTTCGTGAGTCCTGCCTCCGACCTTCCCCTTTGACGATTCACGGGGGGAGCGGGTGTGGGTTGCGCGTGGCAGCATGGAATATTCTGCCGTAACCCAGCCGGCACCCTTGCCCCGCAAAAACGGGGGAACGCTCTCTTCAACGGATGCAGTGCAGATGACCTTCGTATCGCCGAATTCCACCAGCACCGAGCCTTCGGCATACCGGGTAAAGTTCCGGGTGATCACTACATTCCTCAGTGTATCTGCAGTTCTACCATCATGTCTCATAGGATGAACGTCTCCGAATCAGTCAAATTTAGATATACCTTCCGTCCCCGGCAGGACACCCCACCGCTTTCAGGAAGCGCTCGGTCAGAAGAGCCTCCAGGGCATTCATTTCATACGCATCACCAATGACCCGGTCGATTTTGCCTCCGGCCATGAGTGCATGGCCCCCGGCCAGTCCATAACCGGCTACCAGCGTCTTTGCAACCTCGCCACAGTTCAGATCCTGCCTGACCGTCCGAAGCGAAAGGTTGACTTCAGTACAGTATTCCCCCATGCACAGTACCGTATCCACCTCATCAAGCTTCAGCAGAAAGTCAGCCATCTCCGCAACCAGCTCGGGGAATGCCACCTTCTGCATATTGACAACTATCACGTGCCCATAAATTTTCGCACGGTCGAGTGTACGCCTGATGGTTCGAAAATACTCGACAGGCTGGCGCGGATTGGTAATGAGATACAGGAGCCTTTTGTTGGTCAGCGGGAACAACCGGAGATATGCTTCGCGATCCGGTCGATTTGCTTCTCGCCCGAGATCCTGGGTATCCGACTTGATCGCATAAAAAATGGCGGTTGCCAGCTTGGCGTTGATGTTCACCTCTTGGGCGACCAGGTATTCGTAGAGGATTGTGGCTGTCACACCGTAATCCTCTCTCACATCCAGCCAACGGCACTCCCTGGTGCCCCCCCGCAACGGGTGATGATCTATGACCAGATCGACCCTAGCATCAGGGGGGAGCGAGTTGTTGCCTGTGCCAGGCTGGGTATCCACCATGCAGACAACGCTGTAGTCGTCATAATCGATGATCTCGAGGGGAGTAAGGGGAATATCGAGGTCCCTGGCCATGACCAGGTTTTCGCTCCTGCCGATCATCCCCGAGAAGGCAATCACCGACTCCTGTCCAAGCTTGGTGAAAAACAACTGCCTGAGCGCCATTGCTGAAGCAAGGCAGTCCGGGTCGGGATTATCATGCATGATAATCAGGACTTTTCCCCGTCCCCTGACCCAGGAGAGCATCTCGTCGGTAAAGCGCCTCACATTCATGAGGCGGGCTGCCGTAGTCAGGGAATCGGCAGAATTCGAAGGATCGAAGCAGTACCGGCTCGGTTCTTCATCCATAATAAGCCCTTAGGACTTCTGCAGGAGTTCCCTTCCAAAGGGGGACATCTCCCGGCCGCGCCGGATGATCTGGGGCAGTTCCCGTATCACCGTATCGATCTCCCCGTCGGTGGTGAACCGGGACAGGGAAAAACGGATCGAGCCATGGGCACAGGTAAACGGAACCCCCATGGCACGCAGCACGTGGGACGGCTCGAGGGAGCCGGAAGTGCAGGCGCTGCCCGAGGAAGCACATATACCTAGTTCGGAAAGATAGAGCAGGATCAGCTCTCCCTCGACGAATTCGAACGCAATGGAAAGGGTATTGGGCAGCCGGTCTGCCTTGCCACCGTTTATCCGTGCAGCCGGTATCAGGCTGAGCAACTCCCGCTCCAGTCTGTCACGCATCGCCTTTACCCTGGTGTTCTCATCCTCAAGGTATCTTCCCGCAAGCTCGCAGGCCTTGCCGAGAGCGATAATCGACGCGGTGTTCTCCGTCCCCGCTCTCCGGCTCTTTTCCTGGTGGCCACCAACGAGAAGAGGCCTGAACGGTACCCCCTTACGGACGTAAAGGATACCTATCCCCTTGGGGGCATGCAGCTTATGTCCCGAGAGAGAGAGCATGTCAACGGTCGACTCGGCCATGTTGAGAGGGATCTTCCCCACCGCCTGGACGGCATCGGTATGGAACAGCGCCCCCTTTTCCTTTACTATGCGGCCGATCTCCTCGATCGGAAAGATGACCCCCGTTTCGTTATTGGCGTACATGACAGAGACGATGGCGGTGTTCTCGTCGATAGCGCTGCGCAGTTCATCGAGATCGAGACGACCCTCGCCATCTACGTTCAACTCGGTCACGCGGTAACCGTGCTTGGAAAGACCACGGCAGAGAGTGAGGACGGCCGGATGCTCGACCCGGGTCGTTATCACGTGCCGCTTGTTGGGAAATACTTCGAGGGCAGAACGGATGGCCGCATTGTCGCTTTCGGTCCCGCAGGCAGTAAAGATGATCTCCTCAGGATGGGCACCGATAAGGCCGGCCACACGCTGCCGAGCCTCGTCCACCTTCTTCTGCACCTGGCCGCCGAAATAATGCATTGAACTGGGATTGCCGTACAGCTCACAGAAATAGGGACGCATCTCCTCGAAGACATCATCGTCAACCCGGGTGGTCGCATTATTGTCCAGGTATATCTCTTTCATCCCTGAACCTCCTCAACGGTGATATCCTCGGCAACCAGTTCGCGCAGCTTCTGCTCCACGAAACGGGCGGTGTATCCGGAAGAGGCACATCCGGCGCAGGCCTTGCGGAATGCGATCTGAACGGCACTTCCGGCGATATCGATCAGTTCCAGATCTCCGCCGTCGGCCCAGAGTTGGGGGCGGACGTCGTTCTCCAGCACCTCCTGGATAAGCTGCATCTTGCGCAGATTGGTGAGGCGCTCGGGGCGCTTCGGCTCCCGCTGCTGCTGCTCCCCGAGGACCTCGGCTATCAACTCCTTGATCTTGGGTATGCAGCCACCGCAGGCCCCACCTGCCTTGGTGAAATGGGTTACCTGCTCAGCCGTATGCAGACGGTTCTGGGCGATGACCTTCTTGAGAAAACCATCGGTAAGGCCGAAACATTTGCAGACGATCTCCCCTTCCTGCTCATGCTCGTGACCGTGGTCGTGAGTCGGGATCGGACCGCCACGGTACTTGGCGATGGCGACCTCCAGAGCCTCCTGCCCCATGACCGAACAGTGCATCTTCTCTTCCGGCAACCCGCCGAGGAAGTCGGCAATCTCCTGATTGGTGATCTGAAGTGCCTCGTCGAGGGTTTTACCCTTGATCATTTCGGTGAGAGCAGAGGAAGAAGCAATGGCGCTGCCGCAGCCGAATGTCTGGAACTTGGCGTCGACGATTCGCTCCTTCTGTTCATCGAGCTTGATGAACAGCTTGAGTGCGTCGCCGCAGGCAAGACTACCAACTTCACCGACCGCATCGGCATCGGCTATATCACCCACGTTGCGTGGATTCATAAAATGTTCTTTTACCTTATCGGTATAATCCCACATGATTCCTCCAGAGCATTTTTTTCTCATTATAACGTAAAGTAGAGGTGAGGCAAAGAGGATATTTTTAATCTTCTTTACCTGGACACTCCCCTTCAAGCGCAGCAGCAGACGGCAATGACACCGTCAGGGGTTAAGTATAAAGTCTCTTCCGGCAGACATAACCTGCTTAAGCTTCTCGTCAGAAGGTGCCTCGCCGTAGAGCCGGACCACCGGTTCGGTGCCAGATTTGCGGAACAAAAGCCAGCTGCCGTCAGCAAGAATAAGCTTGGTACCGTCTGTCCTTACCACATCAGCCACTGCTGTTCCCGCGATGTTAACCGGTATAGAGGCAAGCTTTGAGGGGAACGACTCTTCAAGACTGGGAGAGAGGGTAATATTCTCCCGCTTGGTAATGAACCGGCCTACCTTCTGGTAGAGTTCCTCAAGAAGCTGGCCGACCGGCTTCCCCTCCCTGGCTACCATCTCCGCCACGAGGAAACAGGCGAGTATTCCGTCCTTTTCCGGGACATGCCCCTTGATTGAAAGTCCTGCACTCTCTTCACCGCCGATGATTATCTTATCCTGGCTTATCAGCTCGCCAACGTATTTGAAGCCGACGGGTGTCTCGTACACATCGATGCCGTGATGACGTGCAACTGCGTCGACAAGATGAGAGGTGGCCACGCTGCGGGCCACACCACCCTGCATCTTCCTGTACCTGACCAGGTAATCGAGAAGCAGGGCAATAATGTAATTTGGCTCGATGTAGGTACCGTCGTGATCCACGATGCCGAACCGGTCGGCATCCCCATCGGTGGCAATACCGAGGCGAATCTTTTCGTCACTCTTAACCAGGCCGATGAAATCCTGAATGTACTTCTCAGCGGGTTCGGGAGGGAAGCCTCCGAAATACGGGTCCCTGTGGCCGTTGATCAGGCGGACGTCGACTCCGCGCTTCAGCAGCGGCACATCGAGGTAATCGCGCCCAGTCCCGTAGAGCGGGTTAACGGCGACTGTCCCGAGAGATTTGATTGCGTCAAAGTCGACTTTGGCTTCCAGATCGGCGAGATAGGAGGTCCTGGGGTCTATTTCCTCAAGGAGGTCACGGCGCTCGGCCGTCCTGTCAGGAGAGACCTGTCCAAGCATGGCATTGGCACGCTGCTCGATGTCTTTCGTTGTCGCGGGAAGTGCCGGTCCGCCCCATGACGGAGAAAATTTTATGCCGTTATATTCCGGCGGATTATGACTGGCGGTAAAATTGATAGCCCCAGCAGCACCACGATGGAGGATTTCGTACGAGATTACCGGAGTCGGTGTATCTCGTGTACAGAGAAACGTCTTGATACCGGACGACGTCAGGACCTGCGCAGCCTCCCTGGCAAAGGATTCCCCCATGAAACGCGAATCGTAACCGACAATAAGGCCCTTGTCGCGGTCCGGTCCTGCTTGTACATGGTCAGCAATGGCCTGGACAACGACACGCACATTATCAAAAACAAAATCTTCACAAAGAATGCCGCGCCATCCGGATGTACCGAAAGCAATTTGTGACATGACCCCTCCAGGAACAAGCAGATATAAACCAGTCAGGAGCAAATCACCGACTGAGAGTAGATAGTAAGCCTAATACACGGCTTCAGGGGAGTCAAGGAAATGAGGTTATTTCTTTTTAAGGTACAGAAGCGAATCACCAGATAATCTAACGAAGGCTGGAACAAAAGCAAAAAGCCCCACCTCGGCTGAGGTGGGGCTTTTTGCGATA
>CALMBF010000094.1 GCA_937860145.1 uncultured Geobacter sp. | reverse complement strand
AATTTGGACGCCGATTTAGGCTATAGGTGGGTCATTTTTGCATGCCGATTCACACGACAGTCTATTGCTTCTCGCTAGTTGCCACAGTATCGGCTATCTGAAAGGTAATTACGCGCTCGTCGCTCATTCAGCCGAGCATGTGACCATCGGGAATGTGGGAGGTTGTATCTGGTGTGGATTGCATCGAGGCAACTTGTTGAGGAGGGGCAAGAGATACCAGGGCTGATATAGCAACGGACAACAAAATTTACGCGCCTGCGTCAAATCTGCGTCAGAAAATAAAAAGAGGGTTACGTTGTTCACGTAACCCCCTGAAAATTGGCGCGCTTGGAGAGATTCGAACTCCCGACCTACGGATTCGTAGTCCGTTGCTCTATCCAGCTGAGCTACAAGCGCGTAATTCCTTGGCTTTTTTCTCTTTTAGGTTGACTTTTTCCAACCTTTGGCCGAAACTGCCGCCACAGAGAAGGTTATAAATATCAGACTCCCGCCGAGATTGCAACACTTTTTCGGCGCGGCCCGGGAAACAGCCATGGGATACCTCTCCGTCAACCTGCAGGTGCACGGCAAGCCGATCATCATCGTCGGCGGCGGCTCGGTCGCCCAGCGCAAAGCCGGTGCCATCCTCCACGCCGGGGCCGGGCTGACGGTCATCTCCCCGACACTGACCTTCGAACTGCAGAGGCTCCGCGACAGCGGGACCATCAGCCACCTCCACCGGGAATTCCGCCCCGGAGACCTGGTGGGGGCGTTCCTGGTCATTGCCGCCACCAACCTGCGGGACGTCAACCGCGCGGTTGCCGACGAGGCGGCCAGACTCGGCATTCTCGCTGAAATAACCGACGCCCCCCGGGAGGGGAACGTCACCTCTCCCGCCGTCTTCCGCCAGGGGGATCTCTCCATCGCCATCTCCACCAACAACAAGGCTCCGGCCCTCGCCGCCCGGGTCAGGAACGAAATCGCCGGGATTTTCGGCTCCGAATACGCCAAAACCGTTGCCATCATGGGTGCCGTCCGTGAAAAGCTGTTGACTGATGATGGCGGCAGTACGTACAATAAACAGGTTTTACGCGATCTGGCCGAACAGTTGCCGCCCCTGATAGCTTCCGGAGCCGGCACGGAAATCGATGCGCTTCTGCAGCGTCACCTGGGTCCAGGCTTTTCCCTGGCATCTTTAGAACCGGTTCTCGAGGATCCCCAATGAACGCACTTCTCTTCTACTGCACGATCACCGTCTACCTCCTGGCCACCATCGCCTACCTCGTCTACCTCGCCAAGCCATCGGAGAGCCTGGGCAAGACCGCCCGCCGGCTGATCATCGCCGGTTTCATCATCCATATCCTCTTCACCCTGGACCGCTACCTGGAGGCGGGGCACACCCCCATCACCAACCTGCACGAATCCCTCTCCTTCTTCAGCATGTCGGTGGTCGGCGTCTTCCTCTTCTTCGAGCGACGCTTCAAGATCTTCGTCCTCGGCTCCTTCGTCACCCCCGTGGCGTTCCTCCTCCTGGCCGTGTCGGCCATCTTCCCCACTGCCCTGCGCCCCCTCAACCCGGCCCTGCAGAGCAAGTGGCTGCTGGTCCACACCGTGGTCGCCTTTTTCGGCTACGCCAGCTTTGCCGTTGCCGCCGGTGCGGCGGTCATGTACCTGATCCAGGAGAACCTGCTGAAGAAGAAGCGGCTGGGGGGGATGTTCCAGAAGCTCCCCTCCCTCACCACCCTGGACGACATCAACTACCGCTGCCTGACCTTCGGCTTCCCCCTCCTCACCGTGGCGATCATCTCCGGCGCCATCTGGGCGGAGACCGCCTGGGGGACCTACTGGAGCTGGGACCCGAAGGAGACCTGGTCGCTCATCACCTGGTTCATCTACGCCGCCCTGCTCCACGGCCGCCTCACCACCGGCTGGCGGGGGAAGAAAGCCGCCATCCTGTCCATTATCGGCTTCTTTGTCATGCTGTTCACCTTTCTGGGGGTCAACCTCCTCATGTCCGGTCTGCATAGCTACAAATAGGGATAGGGGGAGAGCTCGCCAATGAACATCGTCGTCGTCGGACTGTCACATAAAACCGCTGCGGTGGAAATCCGGGAGAAGGTCGCCTTCGCGCCGACCCACATGGAAAAGCCGCTCCAGGCCCTGATCGGACTGGAGGACATCACCGAGGGGGTCATCGTCTCCACCTGCAACCGGGTCGAGATCTACGTCACCACCCGGGACATCGCCGGCGGCATCGCCCGGGTGAAACGGTTCCTGGCCGACCACCACAATGTCAGCCTGGAGTGGCTGGAACCCCACCTCTACGCCTATCACGGCGAGGATGCCATCCGCCACGTCTTCCGGGTCGCCTCGAGCCTGGACTCCATGGTGGTGGGGGAGCCCCAGATCCTCGGCCAGATCAAGACCTCCTACGGTTACGCAGCCGAGTACAAGTCCTCGGGGATCATCCTCAACCGCTTCCTCCACAAGGCGTTTTCCGTGGCCAAGCGGGTCAGGACCGAGACGAAGATCGCCTCGTCGGCCGTCTCCGTCGCCTTTGCCGCCGTGGAACTGGCCCGCAAGATCTTCAACGACCTCTCCGACAAGACGGTCATGCTGATCGGCGCCGGGGAGATGTGCGAGCTGGCCGCCAAGCACTTCCTCAACAACGGCGTCCGGGGTCTGATGGTCACCAACCGGACCTTCGAGCGGGCGGAAAAGCTGGCGGAGGAGTTCGACGGCAAGGCGGTCCGCTTCGACGACCTCTTCGACCAGCTCCACAAGGCCGACATCATCCTCTCCTCCACCGGCGCGCCCCACACCATCATCGGCGCCGGCGACCTGGCGGATGTCATGCGCCGGCGCAAGCAGAAGCCGATGTTCTTCATCGACATCGCCATCCCCCGGGACATCGACCCAGGGGTGAACGACGTGGAAAACGTCTACCTCTTCACCGTGGACGACCTGCAGGAGGTCGTTTCCGCCAACCTGCAGCAGCGGGCCGAGGAGGCGCGCAAGGCCGAGGAGATCGTCAGCCAGGAGATCGGCCAGTTCTTCAAGTGGCTCTCCTCCCTGGAGGTCACCCCGACCATCGTGGCGCTGCGGAGCAAGTTCGACGAGATCCGCCGGGCCGAGCTGGACAAGACCCTGGCGGGGTGGAAGGACCTGCCGCCCGACGGGCAGAAGCGGCTGGAAGCCCTCACCAACGCCATCATGAACAAGCTGCTCCACCCCCCCACCAGCCTGATCAAGAAGACGGGGCAGGGGGGGCGCACCGACCTGTACGTGGATGCCCTGCGGGCCCTGTTCGAGCTGCAGATCGGCGCCGGGGCGGACGAAGAGCTGGCAGAACTGGAAGAGTAGTAGAAGCACGACGTTTCCGCAATCTCGGCGTTGATCTACGGAACTTCTTGATCGCCTTGACCTTGCGAAAAATCCACGCTTCTGGAGTCAAAAAACGTTATTAACCTTTAAAAGGAGATATTACATGGCTTTGAAACAACTGAGAATAGGCACCCGCGCCAGTCAGCTGGCCCTGTGGCAGGCAAACTGGGTGAAGTCGGAACTGGAGAAGAAGTACCCCGGCATGGAGGTCACCCTGACCAAGATCAAGACCATGGGGGACAAGATCCTGGACGTCCCCTTGGCCCAGGTCGGCGGCAAGGGGCTGTTCGTCAAGGAGATCGAGGAGGCGATGCTCCGGGGGGAGATCGACATCGCCGTCCACAGCATGAAGGACGTTCCCACAGAGTTCCCCGAAGGTCTCGGCCTCTACTGCATCACCGAGCGTGAGGACCCCCGGGACGCGGTCATCTCCAACGGGGTGAAGTTCGCCGACCTCCCCAAGGGGGCCAAGATCGGCACCTCCGCCCTACGCCGCCAGGCACAGCTCCTCAAGGCCCGCCCCGACCTGCAGATGGTGGTGATCCGCGGCAACGTCGAGACCCGCATGAAGAAGCTGGAGACCGAGGGGCTGGACGCCGTCATCCTGGCAGCCGCCGGACTGAACCGCCTCGGCTTCAGCGACAGGGTCACCGAGCTTCTCCCCACCGACCTCTCCCTCCCCGCCATCGGCCAGGGGGCACTGGGAATCGAGTGCGACCTCTCCAACGAGGCGGTCAAGGAGACCATCGCCTTCTTCAACCACCCCGACACCAGCTACGCAGTCCGGGCGGAGCGGGCCCTGCTCAAGCGCTGCGAGGGTGGGTGCCAGGTCCCCATCGCCGCCTTCGGCGAGGTGACCGGCGACCAGATGAAGCTGACCGGTTTCATCGCCTCGGTGGACGGTACCCGCACCCTGAAGGAGAGCATCATCGGCCCCGTTGATTCCTGCGAGCACCTGGGGTGCGAGCTGGCCGAGCGCCTGCTGCGCAACGGTGGCAAGGAGATCCTGGAAGAGGTCTACCAGCGGGAGATCGGCGCGTAATTCGCCGGCACCACGACCAGAACGCCGCCGGCACGGCGGCGTTTTTCGTTTCGGCTTTCAATCAGCACACAGCAGGACCGCGGAAGCGGCCGGAATGAACGCCTGAGCACCCGTTCGTCGCACGTCCCGGCGACATGGAGCGGCCACAGCCGATACTGTCTGAGCGCAGCGAGTTTATCGGCTGTAGCGCAATGAGCCGGAGACGTGCAGAACGGCTGCGGCAGCGTGAATGCAGGCTGTTTCCGCGGGCCGGGCCACCTCTGCACTGCTACTGCCCATTCATAACCGGACACAACGAGAATCCCATGCCCCACACTCCTGGTACAGTTTACCTCATCGGCGCCGGTCCCGGCGATCCCGGCCTGATCACGGTCCGGGGACGGGAATGCATCGCCCTGGCCGACGTGGTGGTCTACGACTACCTGGCCAACGAGCAGCTCCTGACGTACGCCCGGCCGGGTGCCGAGCTGATCTACGCCGGCAAGATCGGCGGAGCCCACAACCACGAGCAGTGGCAGATCAACGCCCTGTTGGTGGAGAAAGCCCTGGCCGGCAAGAGCGTGGCCCGCCTCAAGGGTGGCGATCCCTTCATCTTCGGCCGGGGAGGGGAGGAGTGCGAAGCCCTGGCCTCCCTGGAGATCCCCTTCGAGATCGTCCCCGGGGTGACCGCCGCCATCGGCGCGGCCGCCTACGCCGGCATCCCCCTGACCCACCGGGACGTCACCACCTCCGTCGCCTTCGTCACCGGCCACGAGCACCCGGACAAGGACGACAGCGGCATCGACTGGGAGAAGCTCTCCCTGGGGAGCGGCACGGTGGTCTTCTACATGGGGATGAAGAACCTCGCCACCATTACAACCAATCTCATGGAGCACGGCCGCTCTCCCCAGACCCCGGTAGCCCTGATCCGGTGGGGGACCAGGAGCGAACAGCAAGTGCTCCAGGGAACCCTGGCGGACATCGCCGAAAAGGCCCGCACAACCGATTTCAAGGCACCGGCCATCACCGTGGTCGGCGAGGTGGTGAACCTGCGGCAGAAGCTCGCCTGGTTCGACCGCCGCCCCCTGTTCGGCAGGGGGATCCTGGTGACCCGGGCCGCCGACCAGGCGGGTGAGTTCGGCGCACTCCTCAGGAGCCGCGGCGCCCGCGTCTACGAGTGCCCGACCATCAGCCTGGTCCCCCCGCCGAGCCAGGAGGAGCTGGACCGGGCCATCGCCGGCCTGGCCGGGTTCAAATGGGTCATTTTCACCTCCGTCAACGCCGTGCAGTTTTTCTTCGCCCGCCTCGCGGCCCAGGGCCTGGACAGCCGGGCCCTGGGGGGGTGCCGGATCTGCGCCGTCGGCCCGAAGACCGCCGCCGCCCTCCTCCCCCACGGCCTCCGGGCAGACCTGGTCCCTCCCGACTACAAGGCCGAAGGGGTGGTGGCCGAGTTCCGTAGGCTGCAGCCCGCCGGCCAGAACATCCTCTTCCCCCGGGCCGACAAGGCCCGGGAGATCATCCCCCGGGAACTGGCGGCCATGGGGGCCCACGTCACCGCGCCGGTCGCCTACTGCAACGTCATCCCGGAAGCACTGCCCCACGCAGCCCTGCAGGCCCTTGAAGAGCGCCGCATCGACTGCGTCACCTTCACCTCGTCGTCCACCGTGGAGAACCTCGCGACAATGCTGGGAGAGAACCGCTTCCTCCACCTGCTGGAGGGGGTGGCGGTGGCCGCCATCGGTCCCATAACCGCCCGGACCTGCCGCGAAGTCGGCCTCCACATTGCCATGGAGCCGAAGGAATATACCCTTGCCGCCATGACCGAAGAAATAGTACAATTTTTTCGTACACACCCGCAGTAAAAGGAGCCTGCCATGTTCTACCCGCAATTTCGCGCCCGCCGCATCAGGGGCAAAGAGGTGTTTCGCCGCATGGTCCGGGAGACCTCCCTCTCCGCCAACGATCTGATCTACCCCATGTTCTCCGCCTTCGGCAAGGGGATCAGGAAAGAGATCTCCTCCATGCCCGGCATCTACCAGCAGTCCATCGAGCACATCGTCGCCGAGGCCCAGGAGGTCCATGAACTGGGGGTCCCGGCAGTCATCCTCTTCGGCATCCCCGAGACCAAGGATGCCGTGGGCTCGGATGCCTATGCGGAGTGCGGCATCATCCAGGAGACGATCCGCGCCCTGAAGAAGGAGGTCCCGGGGCTGGCGGTCATCACCGACGTCTGCATGTGCGAATACACCGACCACGGCCACTGCGGCATCATCAAGGACGGCGACGTGGACAACGACGCGACCCTGGAACTCCTCGCCAGGGAAGCCCTCTCCCATGCCCAGGCAGGCGCCGACATGGTGGCCCCCTCGGATATGATGGACGGTCGCGTCGCCGCCATCAGGGAGATCCTGGACGACAACGGCTTCGACCATATCCCGCTCATGAGCTACGCCGTCAAGTATGCCTCCGGCTACTACGGGCCGTTCCGGGAGGCGGCCGAGTCCACCCCCCAGTTCGGCGACCGCCGCTCCTACCAGATGGACCCGGCCAACCGCCTGGAAGGGCTGCGGGAGGCGCGCATGGACATCGAGGAGGGGGCCGACATCATCATGGTCAAGCCCGGTCTCCCCTACCTGGACATCATCCGCGAACTGCGCAACGAGTTCGACCTCCCTGTCGCCGCCTACAACGTCTCCGGCGAGTACAGCATGATCAAGGCCGCCGCCCAGAACGGCTGGATCGACGGTGACCGGGTGATCATGGAGACCATGCTTTCCTTCAAGCGCGCCGGCGCAGACATCATCCTGACCTACCACGCCAAGGAAGTGGCCAGGCTCCTGAAGAGCGGCATCTACTAGCGTACCGATCTCCACGTGAAACAGAAAAAGGCCCGCGGATTTTTCCGCGGGCCTTTTTCTGTTGTCAGCTGCCGAGGGGACCTAGCGGGGAGCGAACTCCCGCCACCTCCTGTCCTCGATCCACTGGCCCGTGGTCTCGGCGCAGAGGGGGATGCCGATGAAATACCCCTGGGCCTGGTCGCAGCCGATCTCCCGCAGCTTCTCCAGGGTCTCCCGGCACTCCACCCCCTCGGCCACGACCTGCAGCCCCAGGTTGTGGGCCAGGTTGACGGTGGAGGTGACGATGATGGCGTCCTGCTCGCTCCTGAGCATCTGGCTGACGAAGAGGAGGTCGATCTTCAGGGCATTGAGGGGGAGGCTCTTCAGCAGGGCCAGGGAGGAGTAGCCGGTGCCGAAGTCGTCGATGGAGAGGCGTACCCCCATGGCGTGGATCCGCCCGAGGATCTCCCGTGCCCGCTCCGGCTCGGTGATCAGGGCCGTTTCGGTGATCTCCAGCTCCAGGTGGGCCGGGTTGACCCTGTAGCGGGCGAGGAACGCCTCGATGTGGTAGGAGAGGTCGTCATCCATGAGGAGCCGGGTCGAGAGGTTGCAGGCGATAGTGGTGACGATCCCCTCCTGCTGCCAGTCGTGCAGCTGGCTGATCGCCCTCTCGATGATCTGGTAGGTGAGCGGCACGATCAGTTCGCTGATCTCCGCATAGGGGATGAACTCGCCAGGGAGGAGCAGGCCGTTGGTGGGATGGTTCCAGCGGACCAGGGCCTCGAACCCAGCGAGACTGCCGCTCTTCAGGTCGACTTTTGGCTGGTAGAAGAGGACCAGCTCGTTGTTGCGCACGGCACCGCCGAGGTCGTGCATCAGGGCGAGGCGTTCCGCCGTGTAGGGGTCGTGCTCAGGGGAGTAGAGACAGTAGCGCGTCATGACCTTCTTCGCCCGGTACATGGCGACGTCGGCGCAGCGGAGCAGGTCCGAGGTCGTCCTGCCGTGGAGCGGCGCCAGGGAGATGCCGAGGCTCCCCTCGATCTCCACCTTGATCCCCTCGATATCGAAGGGGGAGTGCATGGTCCGGAGCATCAGCTCCGCCAGCCAGCAGACGTCCCGCTCGTTTCTCACCCGGGTGTAGATGATGGCGAACTCGTCCCCCCCGAGCCGGGCGATATCCCCGCCGAGCCCTGCCAGTACCTGCTGCAGCCGTTTGGCGAACTCCACCAGCAGCAGGTCACCGGCGTGGTGCCCCAGAGTATCGTTGACCTCCTTGAACCGGTCCAGGTCGAGGATGAAGAGGGCGAGCTGGCCATGGTCGTCCAGCATCGCCAACTCGGCCTCCAGCCTGTTTTTCAGGTAGAAGCGGTTGGGGAGGCCGGTGAGGGAGTCATGGTTGGCAATGTACTCGAGGGCATCGTGCTGCCGCTTCTTCTCCGTGATATCCCGCCGTGTTCCCCAGACGCGGCTTACCTGACCATCTTCAACCACCCCGACCAGGGTCGAGGAGATCCAGATCTCCCCGCCGTGCCGGTCATACTGGCGGATTTCGTAGTCATTCAGGGAGTAGCCGTTGGCGACGAACGTCTCCAGCACCTCCTGCACCTGGTGGAGGTCGTAGAACTCCCGGGTCCGCCTCCCGACCATCTCCCCCGCCGTGGTAAACCCGTAGATCCTGGCCAGGGCGTCATTGCACTCCGCGATGCGCAGGTTCTCGATGAACGCCGCCACCTGCTCCTCGACCGGCATGGTCACGTCAACCGGGGGAGAGACGTCGCCCCGCCAGATCCCCTCCGTGCTCATGGCAATGAACGCCTTGTAGCGGTCCTCGCTCCGGATCAGATGCTGCTCGGTCCGTTTCTGCTCGCTGATATCGAGCATGGACCCCACCATGCCGCAGACGGCACCGCCGGGGTCACGGAAGACCGCCTTGTGGAAGATGATGTCGTGGCGCATCCCGTCGGCGAACAGCACCTTGGTCTCGTAGACCTGTTTCCCCTGGCTGGCGATCAGCTCAAGGTCGGCCTGATGGTACACCTCGGCAAGGTCCGGTGGCGCCACGTCGTAGACCGTCTTTCCCGTGATCTCCCCCCTGCTTTTTCCCAGAACATCCTCGAAGGCCCGGTTGCAGCCGAGATAGCGGCCGTCGAGCCCCTTGTAGAACATGGGGACCGGCACCGCGTCGATGATGTTCTGCAGGTGGAGCACATCCTCCCGGGCGCGTTGTTCCTGCAGGGTGAGCTTTCTCCTGCTGCGCAGGGCGCGGACCAGCAGCACGACGGCGATGACCGCCACGACATCCAGAACGAGGGTGGCGACCGAAAGCCCGGTCAGGGCAGGGGAGGGGGGAATGGACAATGAATGGGCAAGGGCCATGAAAGGCTCCCGGGGTGTTGGAGACTACAGGTTATCCAGGTAGCTGCTCACTTCGTTGGCAAACTCCTGGGAATCGACCATGACCGACAGTTCGTTGTTGTATTTCAGGGCGCTCTGGGTCAGGTTGTGGCTGCCGAGGTAGACGAAACGCCTGTCGATGACCAAGGCCTTGACATGGGTGGTGGTCCGGGGGGCATCGAACCGGACCTTGACCCCCCCTTGGCTCAACAGGGTGGCGGCGCGGCGGTTCTGCTCGTACACGCTCCCCCTCCCCAGGGCATCCTGCTCCAGTTCGATGGCCACGCTGACCCCGCGCCTGCGGGCGGCAATCAGTTCCTCGACCAGGGCCATGGGGAGGTTACCACGGCCATCGGTTGCCTTGAAGAGGAAGAAGCACCCCTTGATCTCCTTCTTAGCCCGGTGAATGCCGCTGCGCAGGGCATCGTACAACGTGTGGTCAGCAAGCATGGTCACCCGGCCCGGATGACTCGTCTCCCCGGCACGCGCGGGCAGCACCAGCAGGTTGGCGACCAGCAGTACGACGGCGGCAATTCGGCACAACCTGGGCATGGGCCGCTCCTTCTGTCAGCTGAACATCTCTTTGACTTTATCGAAGAAATTCTTGTTGCCGGGGTTGACATCTTCGCCGCCGATGCGGGCGAACTCCTCCAGGAGCTCCCGCTGCCGGCTGTTCAGGTTGGTCGGGGTCTCGACCCGCAGGACCACCAGCTGGTCCCCCTTGCCATACCCCTGGAGGGACACGAACCCCTTCCCCCGTAGGCGGAAGATCTTGCCGGTCTGGGTCCCTTCGGGGACCTTCATGGCAACCTTCCCCTCCAGGGTCGGGATCTCCAGCTCGCACCCCAGGGCAGCCTGGGTGAAGCTGATGGGGGCTTCGCAGATGACGTCGTTCCCCTCGCGCCTGAAGATGGGATGCTCCCGGACGTCGATGTAGATGTAGAGGTCGCCGTTTCCACCACCCTTGGTCCCCTGCCCCCCCTCGCCGGTCATCTTCAGCCGGACGCCCGTCTCCACGCCGGGAGGGACCTTGACGGAGAGTTTCTTCTTGTCCCGGGTCGACCCGGTGCCCCGGCACTCCGTGCAGGGATGGTCCACAACGCGCCCTTCGCCGTTGCACTGGCCGCAGGTCTTGCTGACGCTGAAAAATCCCTGCTGGAACCGGACCTGGCCGGCCCCCTTGCAGGTGGGGCAGGTCTTCGGCTCGGTGCCCGGCTTGGCCCCGCTGCCGTTGCAGACACCGCACCGCTTGGCATAGGGGATCTCGATCTCCTTCTCCACCCCCGCGGCCG
>CALMBF010000093.1 GCA_937860145.1 uncultured Geobacter sp. | reverse complement strand
ACCTCCTGTTCCCGTTAGGGTAGTTGGTGTGTCCGCTAAAGTGAAGATAGCTCAGCACGATTCAACCACCGCCACCGGCAGTAGCCGCGCGGCGGTTTTGCTTTTGGGGATGTGTTGTTGCTGAGGGATTCGCGACCTGCACCCGTGCCGAATTCGGTAACGATTCCGTCATCTAAATTTTCCTGGCGGCTTATTTTAGATTTTGATATAAAACAAAAATAACAAGAGGGATAATTTTAGCTGTCAGCGAGGGGGCGATGAAGAAGTTTCAAGCTGGTCGATACATCCGGCAGGGCCATTACAAAAGCTTCCAGCCCAATCCGATCAACCGGGACTGGGAAATCGACAACATGGAACTGATCCAGCTTCTCGGCCAAGCCGACCGCGAGCTGGGGCGGCTGGACATGTATTCGGGCTACATCCCCAATCTCGATCTATTCATCCAGATGCACGTGCTCAAGGAGGCGACGCAGTCCAGCAAGATCGAAGGCACGCGGACGAACATGGAAGAGGCGCTGCTCGACAAGGAAGACGTAGCGCTGGACAAGCGGGACGATTGGGAGGAGGTGCAAAACTACGTGGCGGCCATGAACCAGGCGATGGCCCGATTGCAGACCCTGCCCTTCTCGTCGCGCCTGATCCGGGAAACCCACGCGATCCTGTTGCAAGGGGTACGCGGCAAGCACAAGCAGCCCGGAGCGTTCCGCGAGAGCCAGAACTGGATCGGCGGCGCCTCAATCGACGATGCGGTCTTTGTCCCTCCGGTGCACACGTCGATCGGCGAGTTGATGGGCGACATCGAGCAGTTCGTACACAACAACCCGCATTACTTCCCGGAATTGCTGAAAATTGCGCTGATCCACTACCAGTTCGAAACGATTCACCCGTTTCTGGACGGCAATGGCCGGGTGGGCCGACTGATGATCACCCTGTACCTGGTCAACAAGGGGATCTTGAAGCAGCCGGTACTCTACCTCTCCGATTTCTTCGAGCGCAACCGCACCCTGTACTACGACAATCTCATGCGGGTACGCGAGAAGAATGATCTGCTGCAGTGGTTCAAGTTCTTTCTGGTCGGCATCGTCGAAACGGCCAGAAGCGGGATTGCGACCTTTGACAAGATTCTGCAGTTGCAGAAGCAGGTGGACGAGAGCCTCCAGACGCTCGGCAGCCGGGCGGCCAATGCTCGCAAGGTTGTGTACGCCCTCTACCAGCACCCGGTCATCGACGCCGCCAAGGTGGGCAAGGTGGCCGAGATCTCGCCGGCTTCGGCCTACAAGCTGGTCGCTGACCTGGAGAGGCTGGGGATTCTGAACGAAGTCACCGGCGGCAAGCGCGGAAAGCTCTATATTTTCGCGCGCTACATCCAGCTGTTCAAATGACGTGTGAGTTCTTGCCTTTGGCGGCGTGAGTTGGTATTTATGAGGGACTTTTTTTGTGAGGGGATGTGATGGGGATGGGAGCCGGAGGGGCTGCACGATTTTTACACTGCCACCGGCAGTAGCCGCGTGGCGGCGAAGAATTTGCTGCAATTAAATGAGTTACCCCCACGTGATTTCATTGTTCGAGTTTTGAGTGGCAACAGATGAATATAAAAAAGTTTATATCTAACAACAAAACACTTATTATTGCCACCTTTGTTCTTCTGACGCCAGCGACACTGATATTATGCTCTTTTTGGTATAATGAAAATTTCATACAAAATTTGTATCCAAATATATTTACTCTTTGCCTTGAAGGACTATTATTTGTTGTATTTTTGGAATATTATAAACAGCTAGAAAAAGAATCTTATAATAGAAGAATAATAACTATTTTTGCTAGTTACTTTTTTCATTTGCTGCTCATCCTACGCATGAGGGTTAATTTCACTGAGAATAAAAAGTCTTTGTTTGGATATGAAGCAGGGGCTCTGAAGACTTGTTCAGAAAATATTGACAAATTGCCTTTTGATGACATAAGAAGAGAATGCAAACATATTTACAGTAACAATGATATATTGATCGCCATTATTAGTCAATTCGACAAAGACTTGATAGCTGCGGCACACATCGCATTTAAAAGTTTAGAGACAATAGCAAAAGCAGATGAA
>CALMBF010000092.1 GCA_937860145.1 uncultured Geobacter sp. | reverse complement strand
GCCGTGACCGGCGGCGCCGTGGCCGGGAGTGAGGGGGCCTGGGTGGCTGGCTGTTCCGGCGGCGGCAGCGGGATCGTTGTCCTCGCCGGAGCCGGGGATGCGAGGGGTGCCCGCGCCGCCTTGGGGACGGGAGCCGTTTCCACCCTCGGGACAGCTGCCGCCACCGGGGCGGTTTTCCCAGCCGGCATGTCCGTTGCCACCGGCGGGGGAGGCACGGGGAGCCGTGCTTCCCCCGGCTTCGCCGGGGTGTGTTCCGTCCTGACCGGTGGCGTCCCCCGCGTCAACAGCACGGCGACCAGGGCGAAGAGGAGGGTGATGGTGGAGATGGCCGCTGCCCATGGCCAGGAGAAGCGTTGCCTGCGGGGAGCCGCTTCGTGGAGGATCTCCCGGGAGAGGTCGATCTCCCCGTCCCGGCGCGTGGCTTTTTCCTGTTCCAGTCGTTTCAGTGCCTTGAGTATCGAGCTCATCGGTGCGGCTCCCTGGTGGTGGAGAGTCGGGGCAGGGGCTTCGTCCCGTAATCCCGGTAGAGTACCAGCAGTGTCCTGTCGCTCGGAATGCCGTCGACCGTGAGACCGGCGTTTTTCTGAAGGCTCCGTACCGCCCCCATGGTCGCCCCGTCCAGGATGCCGGTCTGTTTCCCCTTGAACAGCCCCGCGCGGGCGAGAAGCCGCTGCAGTTTCAGCACCCCTTCGTCCTCCGTTCCCGGTTGCAGATTCCGTGGAATGTTGAGGTCGTTTCTCCAGGCGATCTGTCCCCGGCCGGTCCAGACCGCGGCAAGTTCACCGAGGGAGACGGCAGGGGCTCCGGGAAGCCCGGGGGCGATCGTGAAGGTCCGGCCATCCGTTGATGTCAGGGCAATGTGACGGGTTGCCCCCCCCTTCCCCGCGGCGATTTCCAGTATGGCTGGAGTATCGAGTGCGACGACGTCGCGCAGGGACGTGACGCCTGTGGTTGTCAGTCCGCGGCGGTTGAGCAGGGTGGCGGCTGTACGCGCTTTCAGGGGGGCGGTGATGTCCTTCCTGCCCCAGAGGCGCAAAATGGCGTTCACGGCCGGATCCGGCCCTTTGGGCAGTGTCTCCCAGTTGAGGGGCTGCGCCGTTCCCCGCGGGGGAGAAGAGGTTCCCGTCTTTGCCGCCATGCCGGTGCCATGGTCCGCCGGGGGCGAGTTGAAATTCCTGCCGGCCCCGGACTGTCTCGTCGGCAGGAAGGCGAGCATGACGGAGAGGGCCAGGCAGAGAAGCAGTGCGACCGCGACGACTATCCGGCTCTGGCGTGGGAGATGCCTCTTTCCGTCGCTCAACTCGGCAATGGCGGTGGCGGCGATGGCCCCGTCAATCGCCCTGGTCTCCTCGCCGTAGCCGACGAGCAGCGCCCGGTCGCAGGCCAGGTTCAGCAGGCGGGGTGCCCCCTTTGCGAATGCGAAGATCCGCTTCAGCGCTCCCGGCGAAAACTCCACCATCCTCCTGGTCCCGGCCACCTGCAGACGGTGCTGTATGTAGGCGACGCTGTCGCTGTAATCCATGGGGAGCAGGTGATAGCTGACGGTGATCCGCTGGGCGAGCTGGCGCAGTTCAGAGCGCCCCAGCAGTGTCTTCAACTCCGGCTGTCCGGCCAGGACGATCTGGATCAGCTTGTCGGTTTCC
The DNA here is from genome assembly GCA_937860145.1 of uncultured Geobacter sp. GTDB lineage: Bacteria > Desulfobacterota > Desulfuromonadia > Geobacterales > DSM-12255 > CALMBF01. The sequence goes on along the minus strand of CALMBF010000092.1, from coordinate 4,608 downwards.
GTCTCCAGGTTGGAGATGAGCCGGATCTGCTCCAGCACCTGCGGTGCAAGGTTCTGGGCTTCGTCGATGACCAGGACGACGGTCCGCCCCTCCCGGTTTTCGGCGAGGAGGAACCGGTTGAGCTCGTTGAGCAGCGTGCCGTTCTCCATCCCTTCGTGGGGAATCCCGAATTCACGGTTGATGCTGCGCAGGAGTTCGGTGGCGGAGAGGCAGGGATTGAGGATCAGGGCGGTCCGGTGGGTGCTGTCGTCCAGCTGTTCCAGCAGGGTGCGCAGCACGGTGGTCTTGCCCGTGCCGACCTCACCGGTCAGTTCGATGAACCCCCCGTGGGCGTTGATGCCGTAGAGCAAGTGGGCAAATGCCTCCCGGTGGTTTCTGCTCAGGTAGAGGAAACGCGGGTTCGGGGTGATCTGGAACGGTTTTTCCTTGAAGCCGTAATAGGTGCAGTACATGTGGCTCCGGATTACTTCGCGGCAGCTCCGGTCGGAGCGGATGCCGGCTGCGAGCTCCCTTTCCTGCTGGCCATGAGGTGGAAGACATCCAGCCCCTTGAGCATCTCGATGGCTCGGGAAAGCTGGTAGTCGTTGGCGGTGTCCTCGCCGGGAACGGGTAGGGGGGGTGCCTTGACCTCTCCCGGCTTTTTCGTCTTCTCTTCCCGTGTCGCGGGTTTCTTCGTGTCGAGGTGGTTCTGGAGGTCCTTCTCCCTGATCTCCAGGGCTTCTTCCTGCTTTTCCCTGCCGTCGCCGCTGGGTTTGTTGACCAGGTCCCTGGCCCCGACGATGATATCCGGGGTGATCCCCTTGGCCTGGATGGAGCGCCCCTTCGGGGTGTAGTAGAGGGCGGTGGTGATTTTCAGGCCATAGCCGTCCCGCAGCGGGATGACCGATTGCACCGACCCCTTGCCGTAGCTCTGGGTGCCCATGACGATCGCCCGGCGATTGTCCTGAAGGGCTCCGGCCAGGATTTCCGAGGCGCTGGCGGAGCCGCCGTTGATCAGCACGACGATCGGGTAGTGGGGTTCCTTGGCGCCGACCCTGGCGAAGTGATTCATCCGGGCACCGGGGAGTCTTCCCTTCATGGTGACGATGGTGCCGTCATCCTTCCCTTCGCCGATGAACCGGTCCGCCACCTGGGCAGCCGTGTCCACCAGGCCACCCGGATTGTTGCGCAGGTCGATGACCAGCCCCTTGAGACCATCGGGATTCTCGGCATGGAGGTTCTGCAGCGCCCTGTCGAAATCTTCACCGGTCCGCTCCTGGAACTGGATGATCCTGATGTAGCCGTAGCCGGGGACGAGGGTCCGGCTTTTCATGCTCTTCGTCTTGATGATGTCGCGGATGAGAGGGAAGACCAGGGGCTTCTTCTGCCCCTCCCTGAGGATGTGCAGGGTGACCGGGGTCCCTTTCTCGCCCCGCATCAGGTTGACCGACTGGTTGATGCTCAGCCCCTTGGTCAGTCGGGAGTCGATCTTCCAGATGTAATCGTTGGGCTTGATGCCGGCCCGCCAGGCGGGGGTGTCTTCGATGGGGGAGATGACGGTCAGCTTTCCGTCCTTGATGTTGATCTCGATCCCCAGGCCGCCAAAGGCGCCGGCCATGTTGATCTTCATCTCCTTGTACGGTTCGGGGGTCATGAAGTTGCTGTGGGGGTCGAGGGTGGCGAGCATGCCGTCGATGGCCCCCTTGACGAGTTTCTTGTCGTCCACCTCCTCCACGTAGCGTTTCTTGACGATTCCCATGACCTCTTTGAGAAGTTTCACCTGGTCCTGTGCCGGGGGAGCCCCCTTGTCGGTCTTCACCCCCCTGTAGAGGCGGTAGCCGGCGAAGGAGACAATGGTCAGGCAGAGCAGAAAGAGGATGACTTTGGTTCGGGTGCTCATCGTACGCTGTTTTCTCCTGGAGGAATTACTTTCGGTAAATAATCTACTTACAGGTTTTTTCCGGCGGATGTCAACCTTATAAAGAGCAGGTGCAACGGGTCACGACGAAAGGGCCCGCTGTTTTCTTGGCGGCTTATCATTTTTCCTGTTATAGTTCAGGAAAATCGGCGCCTGCCGTACAAGGGGTTTCTCTGTGGATACCGTCATGCTGGAGCTTGTCGTCATCGTCCTGCTCATTTTCGTCAACGGCTTTTTTGCCTGCGCCGAGTTTGCCATAGTCTCCATCCGCAAGAGCCGGGTCGCCCAGATGGTCGCCATTGGCGACGAGAGGGCGAGGATCATCGACGGCCTGCAGCAGGATCCCCACCGCCTCCTGGCCATCGTCCAGGTCGGTATGACCGTGGTCGGCTCCACCGCCTCCGCCATTGGCGGCATTATCGCCGTCGAACACCTGAAACCGCTGCTGCAGAACTCTTCGATCGAACTCCTCCGTAACGGGGCCGAGCCGATCTCGGTCTCCTGCGTCGTTGCGCTGCTCTCCTATTTCCTGCTCATCCTCGGTGAACTGGCCCCCAAGACGATCGGCCTGCAGTATGCCGATCCCGTCGCCTTCCATGTGGCGAAGCCGATCGACTTCCTTGCCAGGATCGGCGTGATTGCCGTCGGTTTCCTCTCCCTCTCGAGTCGTGGCGTGTTGCGCCTCTTCGGTATCAGCGGCAGGGAGCAGGGGTTCATCACCCGGGAGGAAATCCAGCATATCGTTGCCGAAGGTCACGAGGTCGGGGCATTTACCGAATCGGAGAGCGAGTATATCAAGAACATCTTCGACTTTACCCATACCACCGTGCGGGAGGTGATGGTCCCCCGGACCCGGATGGCTGCCATCGACCTGGATGCCGGACATGACGACATCGTCCGTTTCATCATGGAGAACCAGTACTCCCGGTACCCGGTCTACCGCGGGGATATCGAGAAGGTGACCGGCTTTATCCATGCCAAGGATTTTCTCGGCCGGATGGTGGCTGAGCCCGGTTTCGATACCGGTACGATCATCAGGGAGGCGTTCTTCGTCCCCGAGGGGAAGAAGGTGAATGACCTGCTGAAGGAGATGCAGCGGAGGCGGGTGCACATGGCGATGGTGGTGGACGAGTACGGCGGGCTGAGCGGCATGGTGACCACCGAGGACCTGCTTGAGGAGCTGGTCGGCGAGATCGAGGACGAGCACGACGTGGGGGAGCCGTCACGCCTGCAGGCATGTGGCGACGGCAGTTACCTGGTGGATGCGCTCCTTTCAGTCAACGACCTGGCGGACCTGCTCAAGGTTTCTCTCGGGGATGATCTTCCCTTCGATACCGTGGCGGGCCTGGTTCTCCGCCGGCTCGGCCGTTTCCCGGAGCAGGGGGAGGCGGTGGAGTGGGGCGACTACCTCTTTACCTGCGAGGAGGTGGGGAAAAACAGGGTCATCCGGGTCAGGATATCCCCCCGCTGAGTCCCGGGGCCCTTTTTGCGGGTGTCATCCGCCGGTGCCGTGACGCTTTCCCTTCTTCGTGCCGAACAGCACGGAGGTGATGACCGAGAGGGCGAGGACCCCGAAGATGACCCCGAGGGAGAAGGTGATCGATATGCTCCAGCTGCTGTGGGAGAGGAGCATCTTGATCCCGACGAAGACGAGGATGAAGGAGACCCCCAGTTTCAGGTAGCTGAACATCCCCATGACATTGGCCAGCAGGTAGTAGAGGGAGCGGAGCCCCATGACGGCAAAGGCGTTGGACGTGTAGACGATGAGGGGGTCGCGGGTCACGGAGAGGACTGCAGGTATCGAATCGACGGCAAAGATGACGTCGCTGCTCTCCACCACGACAAGGGTGAGAAACAGGGGGGTGGCAGCGGTTATGCCGCCCCGGCGGACGAAGAAGCGGTCACTGCGGATCCGCTTGGTTATCGGCATGAAACGTCTCACCAGGCGGACGGCAAAATTCTTCTCCGGCTCGATCTGCTCTTCGCCGCCGAAGAGCATTTTCGCCCCCGTGACGATCAGGATGGTGCCGAAGAGGTAGGTCGTCCAGCTGAACCGTTGGATCAGGCCGATACCTGCCAGGATGAAAACCGCCCGCATCGCCAGGGCGCCGAAAATGCCCCACTTGAGGATCTTGGGCTGATGATTCCTCCCCACGTGGAAGAAGGAAAAGATCATGATGAAGACGAACAGGTTGTCCACGGAGAGGGACTGTTCGATCAGGTAGCCGGCAAGGAACTCCAGGGCCTTTTCCCTTCCCATTTCAAAGTAGATCCAGGTATTGAATCCCAGGGCGAGAGACGCCCAGACCACGGTCCAGCAGACCGCCTCACGGAATCCGATTTCATGGCTTTTACGGTTGAATACTCCCAGGTCCAGGACGAGCATCACCCCGATCAGCAGGGCAAAACCGCTCCAGAGGATGACTTCAGTGTTCACGGGGGGCTCCTTGGCTTATTTCTCCGTTGATGGATACTATGCATCGGGAAGGGTGTCAACCCAATCAACCGGAGAGTCCGGTTGCTTTTCGGTCGTCCTCCCCTTAGAATGGACGGCAGAACGGGGTGATTCGGGGAGTTGATGGCGGATACGACGGTGGAAAAAAAGCTTCTATATTTCATCCTCTGCTCGTTACTGCTGCATGGGGCGCTCTTTGCCGTGCTGGTGCACCTCCCCGAAGGGGCCAGGCCGCTGCCCGGTGAACCGCTGATGG
>CALMBF010000091.1 GCA_937860145.1 uncultured Geobacter sp. | reverse complement strand
CGGGCACGGATACGTGACAATGCCACCGCTGCCGCTCCGGGCGTCCCTCCCCTTAAGCTAAGGGGAGGACAGGTGGGGTTACGCTTTCGGTTACCTGCTGCGCAATGACTTGAAGAACAGCCTGCACATCCTGCATGACATCACTATTCCAGAAACGGACAACCTCAACGCCATGGGCTTCCAAGTATGCCGTGCGCTCAGCATCACATATCGTAACTCCCCCTGTCCCCTCTTATCCTAAGAAAGGGAACTCTTCGGGCACGGATACGTGACAATGCCACCGCTGCCGCTCCGGGCGTCCCTCCCCTTATGTTAAGGGGAGGACAGGTGGGGTTACGCTTTCGGTTGTCTGCTGCGCAATGACGTGAAGAACAGCCTGCACATCCTGCATGACATCGCTATTCCAGAAACGGCAGAAACGGACAACCTCAACGCCATGGGCTTCCAGGTATGCTGTGCGCACAGCATCATACTCCCTTTTCTCCGGCAGATCATGCTGCCCTCCGTCCAACTCAATGGCCAGGCTCTTTTCCGGGCAGTAAAAATCGAGGATGTAAGGGCCAAAACTGTACTGCCGGAAGAACTTCAGGCCATAAAGCTGATTGTTGCGCAACGCACCCCACAGAACCCGCTCGGCCTCTGTCTGTCTGCGTCGCAGCTCCCGGCGACGCTCTTTGAGATGGGGGGCGTTTTTCAGAAAGGTCATTATGTCGTAACTCCCCCTGTCCCCCTCTTATCCTAAGAGGGGGAACTCTTCGGGCACAGATACGTGACAATGCCACCGCTGCAACTCCGGGCGTCCCTCCCCTTAAGCTAAGGGGAGGACAGGTGGGGTTATGAAACTCCTACGCGACCCCGGCCAGTTCCAGCCGTCCCCCCCACCGCTTCACCATCTCCTCCTTCAGGCGGCGGTGCTCCGGGAGCTGCAGCTCCGGGTCCCGCTCCACCAGGGTGAAGGCCTCCCGCCGCGCCTCCTCCAGCACCCGGCCGTCCCGCAGGATGCTGGCCACCCGGAACTCGGGGAGCCCGGCCTGGCGGGTGCCGAGAAAGTCCCCCGGCCCGCGGATCTCCAGGTCGGCCTCGGCGATCCGGAAGCCGTCGGTGGTGGACTCCATGACCCGGAGCCGCTTCACCCCGTCGTCGGAGAGCCGGTCCGAGGCGATCAGGAAGCAGTGGGAGGCGTGGGCACCCCGCCCTACCCTCCCCCGCAGCTGGTGGAGCTGGGAGAGGCCGAAGCGCTCGGCGTGCTCGATGGCCATGACCGTGGCGTTGGGGACGTCGATCCCCACCTCGATGACCGTGGTCGCCACGAGGACATGGATCTCGTTGGCCTTGAAGGAGGCCATGACCGCCTCCTTCTCCTCCGGCTTCAGGCGGCCGTGGAGCAGGCCGACCCGCAGGTCGGGGAAGAAGTCCGCCTGGAGCTCCTCAGCCAGCTGGGTGGCGGCCTTCAGCTCCGACTTCTCCGACTCGTCCACCAGGGGGCAGACGATGTACGCCTGCCGCCCCTGGCTCACCTCGTCGCGGATCTGTCCGTAGACCTGGCGGCGGCGCGACTCGGCAAAAATCCGCGTCTTGATCGGCGTGCGGCCCGGGGGGAGCTCGTCGATCACCGACAGGGAGAGGTCGCCGAACACGGTCATGGCCAGGGTGCGGGGGATAGGGGTGGCGGTCATGACCAGGATGTCCGGGTTCTCCCCCTTTTTTTTCAGGATCCCACGCTGGAGCACGCCGAAACGGTGCTGCTCGTCGATGATCCCCAGGCCGAGGCGGTGGAACTCCACCTTCTCCTGGATCACGGCGTGGGTGCCGATGACGATCCGGGCCTCTCCGCGTGCCACCTGTGCCAGCAGGGCCTCCCGCTCCTTCCCCTTCTGGGACGAGGTGAGCAGGGCCACCGTGACCCCCAGGCTTTCGCACCAGGTGTGGATGTTCAGGTAGTGCTGCTCCGCCAGGATCTCCGTCGGTGCCATGATGGCGGTCTGGTAGCCGTTCTCCGCCGCCACCAGCGCCGCCATGAGGGCCACCATGGTCTTGCCGCTCCCCACGTCACCCTGGACGAGGCGGTGCATGGGGAACGGCGCCATCATGTCTTCCTTGATCTCGGAGAGGACCCGCCGCTGGGCATGGGTCAGGGTGAAGGGGAGCAGCTTGAGCAGCGGCCTGGTGTAGGTGTGGTTCACCTCGAAGGCGATCCCCTCCTCCAGGGTGAAGCCCCGGCGCTTGAGGGCTAGCCCCAGCTCCAGGTAGAAGAACTCGTCGAACACCAGGGTGTGGTGGGAAGGGGTCGCCCCGCTGTTGAGCCCGGCGAGGTCGGCCTCGGGGGAGGGGAAATGGGCCTCCCGAACCGCGTCGGCCAGCGGCAGCAGGTGGTGACGCTCCAGGATCTCCCGGCCGATGGCGCTCTCCAGGTCCCCCGCGAAGGTGTCCACCACCTGCTTCATGACCTGGCGCATGGTCTTCTGGTGCAGCCCCTCGGTGAGGGGGTAGACCGGCACGATCCGTCCGTAGGTGGCCGGGTCACGGGCCATGACAGCGGCGATGTCGTCCTCGGCGGAGAGCCACTCCACTTCGGGATGGTGGATCTCCCGGTGGTGGCCGAACTGGTTCACCTCACCGGTGAAGATCCCCCGGCGCCCCACATGCCAGGCCTTTTTCATCCAGACGGCATTGAAGTGGAACCACTTGAGGGGGATGGAGCCGGTCTCGTCACCCACCAGCACCTCGTACTGCTTGCGCCCCCCCTTGGTGGTGGAGGTGGTCGCGGAGAGGACTACCGCCTCGAAGACCTCGGTCCTGCCGGGGCGCAGGGCTCCGACGGAGCGGAGTTCCCGCCGGTCCTCGTAGCGGTGGGGGAGGAGATAGAGGGCATCCTCCACCGTGGTGACCCCGAGGCGCTGGAACGCCTCGGCCAGTTTCGGCCCCACCCCCTTGATGAGCTGGATGCCGGTGGCCAGGTTCTTTTTTTTGATGGATTCTGCCAGCGATGCCGCGGGAACAGGCTCCTGCTGACGGAGGGGGGTAAGGAGAAGGCGGCCGACGGCATCCAGTTCCACCTTGAACTCGGTGCCGGGCGCCAGGGCAAGCTTTTCGGCCAGGTCCACCGGCAGGGTTATGGTGCGGGCATCGCCAAGTTTTGCGGTCGGCATCGTCTCACTCCGTCGGCGTCGGGATGGAGAGGCATATTATCCATTCGTCGCCTGAAATGCCACTGAAAACATGCTGCTCCCCGGCCCGCGCCCCTGCTGCTCCCCGGATCGCACGGGGCGGCACCTTTCCCATAACTATTTGATTCCGCACACAAACCGGTTGATTTCTGCATGGTTGCCGTGTATACAGACGTCAATGATGAATTGTTCATGATGTTCATTGCGACGGCTTCAGACTGCCGTGCCCCCCTCGTGGGGACCCGGCCGAAACCGCTTTGCCTGCAGGCCACCATCCGTGGGGCCTCGTTTCTCGTGCAGGTTATTCTTATGGCTCACGACAGAACCCATGCCGGAAGGGGAAACAGCCTGACCGGTTTCCCCCGGGAAACAGGACCCCGCCGAGGGAAGCGGTATGCCCCCCAAAGCCAGGTCGAGCTCCTGATCGCCACGGGACGGTTCATCCTCGCCTCTTTTTTCCTCGTGGCAATCTGCCTGGACCCCTCGGAGCCATTCCGCTACTCCCGCCTTACCCTTGGCCTGCTGGTATCATACCTGGGTTATTCCCTCGTCCTGTGCCTCGTGACCTGGCGCAAAAACCTGACCCGCGCCTCCCTGCAGGTCGTTACCCACGGCATCGACCTCCTGGTCTTTTCGGTCCTCATGTTTTTCACCGAGGGGCCGAACAGCCCGTTCTTCGTCTATTTCATCTTCCTTCTCGTCTGCTCCACCCTGCGCTGGCAGTGGCGCGGCACCCTCTGGAGCGCGGTTGCCGCCCTCTCCGTCACCATTGCCCTGGCGCTGTTTCCGGCGAACCTGCTGCACGACCACGATTTCGAACTGAACCGGTTCATCATCCGGGTCGTCTACCTGGCAGTCGTCGCGATCCTGCTGGGATACCTGGGAGCCCACGAGCAGGCTATGCGCACCGTACTGGTCAGGCTGGCGGAGTGGCCCCGCGTCGCTTCCGACGACCTGCGGGAGGTGACGGAGAGGATGCTGGAGCATGCGGCGGCCATTCTGGCTTCCCACCGGATGCTCCTCATCTGGGAGGAAGAGGAGGAACCCTGGCTGCATCTGGTATACTGGTCACGGTCGGAGTGGCGGTATACCCGCGAACGGCCGGGTGCGTTCGGAACCCTGGTGGCCGGGCAGCTGGCCAGCAGCAGTTTTTTCTGCAGGGACGCCGGCGCCCGGCATCCCCAGGTCGTGGTGAACGCCCCTCCCGGCTTGCGTGAATGGAGCGCCCCCCCCTTGCACCAGAGCCTTCAGGAGCGTTTTGCCATTGGCTCCGTCCTCGTCGCAGGACTGAACGGGGACAAAATGAGCGGGTATCTCATGGCCCTCGACAGTGCGGACCTGACCGCCGACGACCTCATGCTGGGGGAGATCGTCACCCACGAGGTGGCGGCACGGTTCGACAACTATTTCCTCCTGAAGCACCGGAAACTGGCGGCAACGGCGGACGCACAGGTACGGATGGCCCGGGACCTTCACGACGGGCTGCTGCAGTCCCTCACCGGGATCGCCCTGCAGCTTGAAACGGCGCAGCGGCTTATCGATACCGAACCGCACACGGCGCGGCAGCGGATCCTCGAGATACAGCAGCTGCTCGCGACCGCGCAAGGTGACCTGAGGTCCCACATCAGCGAACTGCGCCCACTGCGCCACGATAGCCCGGACGAAGAGGGGGATATCGCCGGACGTCTGGAGAACCTGGTCGAACGGATCAGGCTGCAGTGGGAGCCAGCGGTGGAACTGGTCATGGCCCCTCCCCTTTCCAGGATCACGAAAAGCATGGCACGGGAAATCTATTTCGTCGTCAACGAATCACTGATCAACGCCGTGCGGCACTCCGGGGCGTCCCGCGTACGTGTTGCCCTTAGCTTCGACAGCGACCGGGTTCACATCACCGTCAGCGATAACGGTCGCGGTTTCTCCTTCCGCGGCCGCTACGATCTCGACACCCTCTTCGCCATGAAACGGGGGCCCGTCACGTTGAAGGAGCGGATTGCCGCCCTCGCGGGGACCCTGACCATCGACTCGAAAGAGAACGGCGCCGACCTGAACATCACGCTGCCCCTTTCCGACCAGGGAGACTGACATGCCCATTACCCTTGTGCTGGCTGACGACCACCCCTTGATCCTCAACGGCCTCGGCAACCTGTTCATGCTCGAACGGGACATGGAGGTACTGGCGAGTTGCACGAGCGGCAGCGAGACGCTCCAGGCCGTGCTCCGCTACCGCCCCGACGTAGTGCTGCTGGACATCCGCATGCCTGACATGTCGGGGCTGGAGGTGGCACGGGCCATCCGCCGGGAGGGGCTGCCGACACGGATGGTGCTCCTGACCGCGACCCTCGACGATGCCGAGATGATCGAGGCGCTCCAGCTGGGGATACACGGCATCGTCCTGAAGGAGATGGCGCCGCAGCTCCTGGTGCAGTGCATCCGCAAGGTCTACGCCGGCGAGCAGTGGGTGGAGAGGAAGACCTCCCGCCAGGCGCTGGAGCGGATGCTGAAGAAGGAGTCCGGGGAGCGGGAAGTGGCCACCCTCCTCACCCCCCGGGAGATCGACCTGGTCCGGATGGTGGCCGCCGGCCTGCGCAACCGGGAGATCGGCGAAAAGCTGTTCATCAGCGAGGGGACGGTGAAGGTGCACCTGCACAACATCTACGAGAAACTGAAGGTCGATGGCAGGATGGCCCTCTCCAGGTACGCCCGGGAGAAGGGGCTGGCCTGACCTGGCACTCCAGATCATCCAACGGAAAGAGGCGGGGCTCGCGAGCCCCGCCTCTTTCCGTTGGTGCGGCATTCCTTATGAAGAGATCAACTGCACGACATGCCGGGTACTATTTAAGCTTAAAGTAGGCGACAAGGGTGGAAAGGTCCTGGGTGGTCATCGTGACCCGGTAGCATTTGCCACTTGTCGCGGGTGTCTTCCAGTTGTAGACAAACTGGCCAGCCGTGGCATCGTACCGGAGAACCGTGTTGCCTGTCGCGGTAGTTTCCATGTCGTCAGTGATGGCAGCAGCTACGCAATTGGTTTCACTGTACTGTATCGACTTTACGGTAGCTGATGGATCCGTTAATTCGGTCGCACCGGAAAACACCTCGAACTTGAATGGTACGGTGCTCCCGTTTTTAACCGTATTATAGATGAGCCCTGCAGGAGTTGACATGTCCACCGGTTGATAGAACCCCTTGAGAGTCCAGGCGAGCACCTCGTACTCCCTCCTGACCTCCGCCCTGTTGCCGGCCGCATCCGTGGCCGCTGCTACCAGGGTATGCCTGCCGACCGCCGTGCTGTAGCCGGAGACGGTGCAGGAAACGGTCCCCGAAACGATGTCGCTCGCCGTGCAGGTCGGGGCCGGTGGAACCGAGCCGAAATAGTAGCTGGCGCCGGGTGCCATGGTCGCTCCCATCTCGATGACGGGTGCTGTCGTGTCCTTGACGGTCACCGTGAAGCTTGCCGTCCCCTTGTTGCTACGGACGTCACTGGCGCTGCAGGTCACCGTGGTCGTACCGACCGGGAAAAGGGAGCCCGAGGCCTTGTCGCAGGTAACCGGCACCGCACCGTCCACCAGGTCGTTTGCAGAGACGGCATAGGTTACGTTGGCACCGCCAAGGGTATTCCCTTCAATCGGACCGATGGGGAGGGGGAGGGTCAGGGCCGGCGGCGTGGTATCCTGGACGGTGATCCTGAAGGTCGTGGCAACGGCGGCATTCCCGGCATTGTCCTTTGCGTTGCAGGTCACCGTGGACGTGCCCAGGGCAAAGGTGCTGCCGGATGCCGGCAGACAGGTGGCCGTGCCAGGGCCGTCGACAGCGTCGCTGGTTGCGGGGCTGGTGTAGGAGACCGCTGCGCCGTCCTTGCTCGTGGCCTCCGCCGTCAGGTCGGCATGGGGTTCGATCACCGGCGGTGTCGTGTCCTGGACGGTAACCTTGAAGGTCGTGGCAACGGCGGCATTCCCGGCATTGTCCGTTGCGTTGCAGGTCACCGTGGACGTGCCCAGGGCAAAGGTGCTGCCGGAGGCAGGCAGACAGGCTGCCGTGCCGGCGCCGTCAACCGCGTCGCTGGTGGCGGGGCTGGTGTAGGAGACCGCTGCGCCGTCCTTGCTCGTGGCCTCCGCCGTCAGGTCGTCCTGGGCCGAAATCACCGGCGGCGTTGTATCAGCTACCGTGACAGAAAAACCTGACGTTGCCGTATTGGGAGGCTCGGCCATATCTGAAGCGCTGCAGGAAACCTTGGTCGTTCCGAGAGCAAACGTGGTACCTGAAGCCGGTGTGCAGGTGACAGCAACATCACCGTAGAACGCATCGTTTGCCGTGGGATCGAAGAGTACACTCGCCCCCGATGCGGACGTTGCTTCAGCTGTCATGTCGTTCACGCTACTGATGACCGGAGGCGTGATATCAAGGACTTTCACCTTACACGTGGTTGAAGCGGCAAGGTTCCCGTTGTCGATCACCTGCAACCCGAAGGTCATGGTGTCATAGGGTGATAATGTCAGAGCGGGCGCGCTGACGACGAGACTGGGTCCTGTCAGAACGACACCGGCAAGATCGACATTGGGCACACCATGAGTCTGGCTCCAGAGATACGTCAATGGTCCTGAATCAGGATCGGAGGAAGCGCTGCCATCAAGAGTGACCAGAGACCCTTCATTAACTGTCAGTGGGCACGAAATTGCCGCTACCGGCGTCTGATTGACCGATTGCACGGTAACCAGGATATCGGTCGAACTGCTGAGAGAATTATCCGATACGGTCAGCCTGAAGGTCAGAGTTTCCCCGTTGGGGTATTGCTCGGGGGGGGCGGTAAATGAGGCAAAGCCGTTGCTGCCGGGGGTGATCGTAACCGGCGTACCACCAGGTAACTGCGTCCAGACATACGACAGGATATCTCCATCAGGATCTGAGGAAGCGCTGCCATTCAAGGTGACGGTCATCCCCTCGTTGACAGAATAGGGGAATGTAACACCATCCACGGTCGCGACCGCCGTGGGGGGGCGATTGGTCAGGACATTGGTCACGGTTATTGGCGTCGTTACAGAACTTTTGTTGTTTCCGGAACAGTCGGTGACAGTCAGTTGGAACACGAGGGTTGCCCCCCCTGGTCCGACGTCAGGGGCGGTAAAGGTCGGCTTCGAGTCGGTGGCACTGCTCAGGGTGACGGTCGGTCCCGACAGTTGCTCCCAAAAGTAAGTGACCTCGTTACCTGGCTGGGAAGGAGTACCGTTGAGATGAACCGTTGTCGCCGTACGTACTCCGTTGATGATCGTCGCCTCGGGGACGGTTTGGGTATCCTGTGAAACCCTTGCTGTCGGCATGACCGGCGTACATGCAGGCGGTTTATCAGACAGCGCCGGTGCCGCAGTCAGCAACACCGCTACCATCGACCATAGTACCCTCTTCCTGAGTTTCATAACATTCCCTCCTTTTGACAACATCTAGCTCGAACGAGTATTCCGGCTATCGTGTTCCTCATCCATAACAGCATTCAGGTAGGTTTCTGCCATCTCGGGTGCCAACGCGAACAGGTGCTTCGTAATGGCGACCGCTACGCCGGTCTGGTCATCACACTTTTCAACCCGGACCACATTTCCGCAACAGCAGAGCCGTACCACGGCTCCCATGCTCTGATGATTCAGGAGCATGACCAGTTCAAGCTGCTCCCCGTGGGCAACGGTCTGATCGGTCACGAAGTAGATCCCATCGGTACTGTAATTGCTGGTCAGGCCCGTCCCCTGCTTGAGAAGCACCGGGATTTTCCCCATAAACCGCTGCGATTTCCTGAAATCATGGAATCCCACGCCACATCCTTTCCCCGGAGCGTTCCCCCGCTGGTACCTGAATTGTAAATAAGTATTTTATAATTCACATAAACCTACCGGTATAAATGCCTATATCCATCGGATATATTTGCACCATATCCAACGATATAGACCGTGAATCACGTCATGTCCGCCGACGGGAACCACAAAAGTCCCTTCATCGGCACTTACCGATATTCAACCTCCGCTATTTAGCAACAAAATCCCCTCAGCCGCGGCTAAATACAGCTCAGGTTGTCTTTGCGCGGAGACGACATCACCAAGAAGCTTCCGTTGTCACCCGTCACGATCCGGTGCAATCGGATGAATACCGTTCACTATCAGCACGTTACAGCGACGAAATGGACAACCTTACCCTGCGGGCACCAATTTATTAGAACGAACAAACATTGGCACGCGGTATGCTTAATAAGGTTTAATGTTATAACTATGCGATGTCGGACCGTTACGTTAGGAGCCGATTACATGAAAACTCATTATGCCCCCGCAGAACGGAATGGAACGAGGCAGGTAGCCGGGCAGGTCAGGAAGATCGGCAGCAGTCATGTCATGGAAACCCTGCTGCAGGCATCATCGGGATTACTGCTGGTGATCAATGAACGAAGGCAGGTCGTCGCGCTGAACAGGGCCGTGACAGACGCATTCGGCATTACGGAGCCCGAAAAGGCGTTCGGCCTTCGACTGGGAGAAATCCTCCACTGCAGGTATGCCGTCGAAGAGCCCCATGGCTGCGGGACCACCCCCTACTGCTCTTCCTGCGGAGCGGTTATTGCCATGATGGCCTCCATTGACGACGACCGCCCCTGTGAAAGGATCTGTGCCTTAACGACCGTGAAGAGTGGCCAGCATCATGACATCTGCCTGCTGGTCCGTTCCCAGCCCGTTGTTACGGATGGACAGCGGTGGATACTGGTGTATGTCCAGGACATAAGCCTGCAACACCATTGGGCAAACATGGAAAACGAGTTCTTGCATGACCTTGACAATATGCTCTGCCAGGTGAAAAACTTCGGTGATTACCTTCTTGACCAGGCGCCTGCCCACGAGATCCTGTACAGGCTGAAGTCGACAACGGACAGGGTCGTACGCGAGGTCAAGCTGCAGAACACCCTGAAGTTCCACCGTCACATCAAAGGCTCTGCGCACATCGAGCGTGTGAGCCTGCGGAGCATTCGCAACATGGTCTTCAACATCGTGCTGTACCGGAGTGTCATGACGGGCAAATACGTGATCGAGGAGGGTCCTGATGGAGACCTGGACATCTCTACGGACCCGGTGCTCACGTCCCGAGTCCTGATCAACATGCTCCTGAATGCCCTGGAGGCAACGGAACTGGGCGAAACTATCAGGCTGAGAACCCTGGTTGACCGGGAACGGGTCATCTGGCAGGTCTGGAACAGGACATTCATCCCTGAAAATATTCAGCTCAGGATTTTCCAGAAATTTTTCAGTACGAAAACGGAATTCGGCCGGGGCCATGGTACCTACGTCATGAGACTGCTGGCAGAAAAGTATCTTGGAGGAGAGATTCGATTCGTGTCGACGGTCGAGGACGGAACGACCTTTTCTTTGACGTTGCCGACGGGGTAGCAACGACGGCACCACAGAACGATGAGAGGTATGACTCCTTGGCTATCAAAGGGTTACAGCACACTGCTGTAACCCTTTGTCGTTTGATGGCTTCCCCACCTGACCAGAAAAAAACAGCCGGCGAATTGCAACAAAAACAAACTTCGTTACACTAACAAAAACATCCTGTTGGAAGGGAGTCCCTCCATGAAAAAAGGATATTCATACCTCCTGCCCCTGGCGTTTCTCGTCCCCGCGATCGCCTCTGCCGCCGATCTGGGTAGTAACGGCACAACCATTGTCAGGTTCGAGGAGCGAAGTCATCCCGGTTTCTCCAAGGAGAAGATCATCCCGGCCACCCAGTTTCTGGGCATCGACGCCACCCGGCTTGCCGACGGTAACCTCTCCCTCCATCTCTATGGCTGGGGTCGGGTGGACCTGGACAACAACAGCACGAATGACGACAGAACCGAAGGGGACCTGGCCTATGGCTACCTGCAGTACCGGTTTCCGAAGTCCAACGCGGACCTCCGTGCCGGACGGATCTTCGTCTCGGAAGGTGTCGGCAGGGAACAGCTGGATGGCCTTGCCGTCCGGACGAACCTGGCCGGTGGATTGACGCTGGCCCTTTACGGCGGAGCCCCCGTCGATCAGGACAATTTCAACCGCGGAGACATGATCGGCGGGGGGAGGATCGCCCTGCGCCAGAACGGGTGGCTTGATCTCGGCGCCTCGTACCTGTATGAAAACAATACCGTTTCGCAACAACTTGACAGCAGCGTTTCTCCCTTCATCACGAACGCGAGTTCCGACCGCCAGCTCGCCGGCGGGGATATCTGGTTCTCGCCGATCAGTGCCGTTCAAGTCAGCGGCAACAGCTCGTACAACATCACCACCTCGTCGGTGGCGGAACACAACTACCTGGTGCAGATCAGGCCGGTCAAGGTGGTCACCCTGGCAGGGACCTATACGGAGCGGCGTTTCAAGGGATATTTCGACGGAACGAACCTGCCCAGCCTCTTCAAGCCCGATTCCCGGGACGACGTGAAACAGTACGGCGGGAGCATAACCGTGAACATTGCCGAGCCCCTCGAACTGACTGCCGATTACCGGAACATCAAGCGCTCCAGCACGGGGACGACCGACCGTTACGGGGCATCGGTACGACTCGACCTTAAAGCCATCTCTACCCTGACCGGCGTCGGATACCACCGCTTCCAGACCCCGGGCACCTCTGCAACGACCCCCTACGACCTGTCGTTTCACCAGGTAAACGGCTGGGTCATCGCGACCCTGAAAGATGTCACCGCCAGCCTCGATTTCCTGGGGAATTTCTATGATGACCGCAACTATCCAAGCCTGAACGGGGAAAAAAACGACTATTCGGTAACTGCCTCCCTCGGCTATCGGGTCACCCCGTCGATCAACCTGTCGGGAGACGTGAGTTACGGCAGGAATGCGCTCCTGGACAAAGAGTTCAAGGGGCTGCTCAGGGCAGAGTTCGCCTTCAACACCGAGGATAAAAGGGGGAAAAAATGATGAGACACCTCACGACAGCGCTTCTGGTCGGCGCATTTCTGCTCACCGTTTCCGCCTGTAGCCTCTTCTCACCCGAAACCAGCCTGGCCCCCAAGCACCCGGAGGAGTTGAAAACTGGCCGCCCTGTCTGCGAGGAATGCCACGAAGGGCAGCAGATACAGGGGTTCATGAAGTCATATGCAGCCTTCAACCACACGGAAACATTCATCACGAAGGACCACCGTTTCGCAAGCGGCCGTGACCAGCGGGTCTGTGCCCTCTGCCATGCCACCTCGTTCTGTACGGACTGCCATGCCACCAAGATCGAGATAAAGCCGGCTATCAAGCTGGGGAACCGTCCCGATCGGGAACTGGTGCATCGCGGAGACTTCCTGACCCGCCACCGCATCGAGGGGAAGATCGACCCATCGAGCTGTTATGCCTGCCATGGCAGGGCAAATAACGAGAAGTGCATGACCTGTCACCGGTGACAGTGCCCGTTATGACCCATGACTGTTCCTGACGTGATTGCCTAGCAGGATTGAGGGGAAAACCAATGAGACATGCAAGCCTATTGAACAGAGCAATTTCTGCCGCTGCCCTAGCCCTGGTCGCCTGGGGATGCAGTTCCCAGAACGACAAGGCTCCCAGCTTCAACGAATCGGGGAAACACCCCCCCCTGGCCGTCTGGTATCAGGATCACCGTAACGCCTTTTCCGTCAACCCGCTTCAGTGTACCCAGTGTCACGGCTCGGACCTGAAGGGAGGGATCTCGGGGGTCAACTGCTTCACCGGGTTACAGATACCCGGGTTCGCCTGTCATGCCAACGGTCACCCCCCCACGGCCATCCCTCACCCCATCCCCTTCAAGGCAGCCGCCCTCCACGGGCCGATGGCAAAATCCGACCTCGTCTTCTGCCAGATCTGCCACGGTACTGCCGGCGGTCCGGGAAGCAATCCCCGTTTCAACGTCCCGGTCGGAACAATGCCCAGCGGCTGCGAAGAGTGTCATGTCCCCCTTGCCGCTCACCCGCCATTTTCTCCTGCGGCCCCCGCACCGTTCAATACGATGACGTCGGTACCATGGGTAGGCCACTCTACGGCGGGCAACATGGCTTCAGCCTGCGTCCTCTGCCACGGCGCCACCCTCAGAGGCCCGGCCGAGGGGGGGGTGGGGCCGGCATGCACCTCGTGCCATACCGCTCTCCAGGCAGGGATCCTGCCGATCCCGGGGACCTGCACCTCCTGTCACGGCAAACCGCCGGCAGTTGGCAGCCATACCATCCATAACTCCCTTGCCGGGATCACCGATGCGTGCGCTACCTGCCATAATGGCGCCGGCAGCGGTACCATCCGGCATAATAACGGGACCATCGACGTGTCGTTTGCTACCCCATTCAATGCCCGGGGGAGCACCGCCGTTTTCAATGCGGACAACAGCTGCACCAATGTCAGCTGCCACGGCGGCATCACCACCCCGGCATGGGGGGGAAGCATCAACGTAGCCACTGACTGCGCCAGTTGCCATACCCGCGGGACAGCAGCCCAGACACCCCAGTACAACAGCTACTACTCCGGCAGACATGCCCTGCATCTGGACCAGATCGGCCTGATCTGCAGCGACTGTCATGACATGAGCGTCAGCAGCGGCGGAGCATCCCACTTCAGCGGTCTCGGTACGCCGGGCTTCGAGCTGGCTCCACGTTTCACCATCCGCGTCCCCGGCTACGCCACGACCCCGGGAAGCTGTACCCCCACATCAGGGAGCTACTCCATAGGGGTCTGCCACGGCACGAAGAGCTGGCAGTAACATTAATCGGTACAAGTACGAATCACCCTGCAGGTGCAACCATTTCAGGACGATTGCCGCACATTCAACCGGTCAGGTCCGGGAGGCCGTCACATGAAACCGTTCCGTACTCATTTTGTCACTCTGGCCCTCATGTTCGTTGTTTGGTCACTGCTCATTCATTCTGCTGCCATAGCCGCAACACCTCCAGAGGCGACCTTCCTGAGCAGGATAACCCAGGGGCTCAAGACCCCGGTCCGGCTGGCCATCGACCCCTTCGACAACATCATCGTCGCCGACCCACGGGGTGGCGGGATTCTGAAGTTCAACAACCTGGGGCAGTTGCTCACCCGTTTCCCGGTCAAATCACCCCGCAGCGTGGCAATAGCACCATCCGGCGACCTGCTGGTCAGCCAGGGGAATTTCGTTGCCGTGCTGGACGGCACGACAGGATCCGAGAAAGCCAAGCTGGGAAAAGGGATCGCTCAGTTCAAGCAGGCAAGCGGCATTGCCGTTGCCACGGGGGGGCAGATCTACGTCGTCGACAGCCTGGACAACTGCGTCCAGGTTTTCAAGCCGGACGGTTCCCCCCTTCCCCTGACCACCGCTTCTCCGGGGAAACCGTCGAACAGCTTCGGTACAGGCGGCAGCCAGAGCGGCCAGTTCTCGCTCCCCACGGGCATTTCATTTGAGAAGCTCTCCGGCCAGGTGGCGGTGGCCGACACCCTGAACGGGCGGGTACAGTTCTTCTCCTCCGACGGCACATTCCGCAGGACTGTCGGCTCCCATGGCAGCGGGCCACTCCTCTTCACCTCCCCCCGGGGGGTCGCCTTCGAATACACGAAGGATGCACCTCCTCTCCTGGGGAGGATGTACGTGGTCGATTCGTTCCAGTCAGAGGTCCAGGTCATAGACCCTGCCGGCAACGGCACCTATCTCGGCTCGATAGGGGGGTACGGACTGCAGCCGGGAAAATTGATCTCCCCGGCGGATATCGCCTTTGACCAGACCACCAACAGGCTGCTTGTCGCCAACGGCCTTGGCGACCTCTCCCTTTTCGGCATCAATGTCACCGCACCCATAACCCCCGACATCACCCCGCCGGTCTTGACCCTCAATCCGCTGCCGGCCACCACCAGCAGCGGCTCCGTCACCCTGAGCGGTACGGTTGAAAGCGAAGCGACCGTCTCAGTCATCATCAACCCGACAGCAACGGCAGGCCCCATCGTCACCACACCCCAGTCACCCGCATCCAGTTTCTGGACGGCCACCATTTCGGGGCTCACGAACAATGGCATCTACACCATCAGCGTGATCGCCACCGACAGGAGCGCCAACTCGACGGTCATCACGGCCAGCATCATATCCAACCTTTCCGCGGTGAAAGTCGCCATCAATCCGGTCACGTCCCCCACCAACAGCAGCAGCCAGCTCCTTTCCGGGACCATGGACAGCGGAGCGACGGTCACCCTGGGCGCCAGTACCGGCGCCACGTTCGGCGCCGTCAGCTATCCGTCTCCCACCACCTGGCAGGCAACCGTTTCCAACCTGGCCAGCGGTGACAACGCCATCACGGCGACAGCGGCGAACCTGACGACCAGTGCCTCTGCCACCGCCATTGTAACCCTCGTTCCAACTCCTCCCGACCTGAACGTATCCGCACTGGTGGACGGCAGCACCACCAGTTCACCCCTCCTCACCGTGAGCGGGCAGGTACAGACCGGCTCCTATTTCGACCGCTTGACGGTCAATGGCCAGAATGTCCCGGTCAACAATGAATTCTTCAGCACCGTCATCCCCCTGACAGCAGCGGACACGGTCATCACCGTCCAGGCATTCGACAGGGCCGGCAACGTGGCAACCGATGTCCGCACCATCCACTACGCCCCCGAGCGTCCGACAATCACTATCGACACGCCGCCGGACGGGTCGACGGTCAGCGCCTCGACCGTCATGCTGAGCGGTACCGCCCCGCCGTCCGGTACGGTCTCCCTCCAGCTTTACAACGGCTCGGCCAACGGCATCCAGTTCCTCCAGCTGAACCAGCCGGGGACCGGTTCCGCATGGTCCACATCCCAGCCCATACCTCTCGATCCGGGGCTTAATACCATCGTGGCCACGGTCACCATGACAAACGGTGCCACGGCCCAGACCAAGGTGACGGTCAACAGCAGCGCCGCCGTGCCGACCCTGGCGATCAGCTCACCACCCCGTGACAGGGCCGTCAATACGGCAGGCCAGAGCGTCTCGGGAACGGCAGCTCCCGGTGCGACGGTCGTTGCCACGGTCAACGGTGCACCGGTGCCGCTGACAACGGGAAGCAACGGCAGCTTCACCCTCACCGTGCCGATAGCTGCTGAAGGCCCCTACCAGGTAACCATCACGGCGACCGACCCATTGGGCAACGCAGTCTCCACCAGCAGGGCCATCATCTTCGATGCCTCACCCCCGGCCCTGGTGGTCAACTCGGAGACCCCCCTCAGGGTCACCGCCAGTGAAGGGATATTCTCCGCCAGCGACAAGAACGGTCCACTAGCCGGTGCGGTTATTACCAGGAATGCCGATGGCAGTACCACCATAGACCTGAGCACCGCAAGCTACGATGCCGCGACACTTGACATCCACGCCCTGGATGGGGCAGGCAACAGCACCCGTAACGGCGATTACAACGGCGACGGCACCGTTGACATCATTGACGCCATCTCCACCCTCAGGGCAGCCATCGGCCTCAGCACCGCCACCGTGGCCAACCGTCTCCGGGCAGACGTGACGCCACTGGCAAATGGCGTCCCCACCCCGGACGGCGTCATGAATATTTTCGATGCCGTCTACATTCTCGAGAAGATCGTCGGTCTGCACTGACAGCCGGACATAACCGTCCCAAGGAGCTGGAAATGAAAAGATTTCTCCTGTTTGCATCCCTTGCACTCCTCCCCCTGAGTGGCTGCGGCGGAGGGGGGAGCACATCCCCCCAGCCGACCAACAAGGCGGTCGTGTTCGGCATCTTCGGCAACCTGACCACCGCGGTCAGGGGGATCCAGGTAACGGCAACCCTGCCACGGGGAGTCTTCCCCAACCACACGGGCAACGTCCTGAGACTAGAGGAAAAGGGGCTGAAAAGCCTGAAAGGGACCGCTCAGGTCTTCGGCAGCTATTCCGCACGGACCAACAGGGTATACCTGGGCGTGATCCCGACCACTGCAAGCCTGGACATCGGCCTGGGAGATTTTGCCCGACTCACCTACACGGTCGACCCTGCTGTCGCCGCACCGCCTGAAGCAGACTTTCAGCAGGCGACTTTCCTGGTCAGCGGTCCCAACGCAACGGACATCTCGGCACGGGTAACCACGTCGGTAAAACTAACTCTCTACTAGGTTCCACGGCCGCAGGCAGCATGTCAAAGAGACACAACGGTTCATCAATGAGGAGTCAGCCATGAAGAGCGCGGTTTCGAGAGGTCTGTCAGTTGTCCCGTTACTGATGATCTATCCGCTGTTGGCCTTTGCCATAACCCCCGCCCCGCCACACGACGCAGGCAACGGCTATACCTGCGCAAGTTGTCATACGCTCCACAAGACCCTCGGAGCCACCGGTTACAACAATATCTGCCTGAACTGCCATGCCGACGGTGACCCGAAGGGGGGGAGCAAACCGTTCGCGCCGGGAGACATGGCAAACCCCTTCCGTAGCATGACCGCGAACCAGCCCCCCTTCACCTACCAGAACTCCCACAACTGGGCGGCAAGCGATACCAATCCGGCAGCGGGAGCCGCCCCTCCGGTCCAGGCAGCCATGACCACCAACTCTCTCCGCGCCAGAACCGGCGGCAAACTGGCCTGCGTCCGCTGCCACGACCAGCATTCCCAGAACAACCCGCCGTTCCTGCGCATGGCCAACGACCGCGACCAGCTCTGCCTGGACTGCCATGGCATCCGTAACCGCCGCGACCACCGCACCGGAACCCACCCGGTAAACTTCACCTACACGAGCGCAACATCCAAGGCAAAGACCCAGCCCCTCGACTATTACCCGGCTCCCCTCAATGCCAACCCGGCCAACCCGACTTCGGCCCTCCCCCTCAAGGGGGGTGCCGTCCTCTGCAGCACCTGTCACGGCGTGCACCACACGGACTCGAACAGCGCCACGTTCGACACCTTCTCCAGCCTCCCCAACCAGACCCAGTCCGCCGGGTTCCTGCTCAGGACCGACCTCCACGGCAGTTCTGCCGATGCCGTCAACATATGCAGCTCCTGCCATAAGGGCAAACTGGCCCATAACTACCGGGGACAGAATGTCCAGTGCACTGACTGCCACGGCGGGCACGTGGACGTGGCCGACGGTACCCAGCCTAACGTCTGGCTGGTAAACCGCTACATGAACTTCTCCAGCAGTGTCCGTTCCGCCAGGAACAGCGTCGTCATCTTCCAGTCGGACACGAACAAGAACTACCGGGATGCCGGCGGCAACGGCGTCTGCCAGGCATGCCACGATGTCCCGCTCTCGGCAGGTTACCAGGCCTTCCATGCCGGTACGGACAGCTCGACCTGCAACCAGTGCCATACCCACGGCAACCAGCGCGGCTCCTTTTCCGTCGACCCCACCGCGTCCTGCGGGGCCTGCCACGGCTATCCGCCGGCCGCCAATGTTTCAGGCCCGGGTGGTTACGCCGCGGGCTATCAGAATACGCCGTCCTTCACCGATGAATCCCTGTCAGGTCATACCAGCCATGCCGCCACCCCCTACCAGAAGGCATGCATAAACTGCCACTCGGGCAACAACCACATCAACGGTGTCTACCAGGACGTATTCCTCGTCACGGCCGGGACCGTCGCAGCGACTGGCGGGCTCTCACCGGCCTATGACCCGACTGCCCAGACCTGTACCAACGTCTACTGTCACAGCAATGCCAACCCCCGTGGCGGGACAATGGTTACCAGGACGACCCCCTCCTGGAGCAACGCCAAAGGGGGGGGCAAGGGGGCGATCATCGGACAGCCGACCGAATGCGGAACGTGCCACAGCATGGCGGGAGACCCCGTCCCCTCCTGGTCCCTTTCCCACACGAGGCATATCAACGGTTATGGCGCCAATGCCTCGTTCACCTGCAACGCCTGCCACGCCGCCACGGCTTCCGGCAACGCGGCAATATTCAATACCGCCACCGCCCGGGCACTCCATACCAACGGTGTCAAGGACGTCACCTTCAACAGCATGTCCCCGAACGGCACCTGGAACAGCGCAGCAGCCACCTGTACCACTGTCTACTGCCACAGCAACGTGCAGGGAGCTGCCGGCCTCGGCGCGCCGACCTCGTTTACCCCCAACCTGACCTGGAACGGGGCGGCCATGAACTGCGGCTCCTGCCATGCCGCCATGGCCAAACTGAACAATCTCTCCGCTGCCACGGGAAGTCACAAGACCCACGTCCAGGGGTACAGCTACAGCTGTGCCGTATGCCACGGGAGCGGCTACAGCAGTAGCAGCGTCGTCATCGCCAGCCATGTCAACAACGTGATCGATATCGCCTTTACCGGCACCGCCACGACCAAGGGGAGTACCCCCGGCTACTACCAGGGGAACAACCCTCCGGGTGGCGGATACGCCAGCTGCTCGAACACGTACTGCCATAGCAGCGTCCAGGGAGCAGGGGGGACCTGGCCCCCCAGCTTCGCCGCACCCACCTGGGGCTCGGGACCGCTCCCCTGCGGCAGCTGCCATGTCAACATGGCCACCAGCGCTGAAAATTCGGCCTCTGGCAGCCACTTCCTCCATGCCAATTCCCAGCACTACAGCTGCAGTATCTGCCATAACGGCGCGGGCAAGGATCCCAACCCGCCCTTCACGGCCACCCCGCTCCATGGGGACGGTACCATCCAGATCGCCTTTTCGGGCACTGCCGCCGGCACCAGCTACAGCCTGGGGAGTCATGTCGCCGGCAGCGGGTACGGCACCTGTTCGTCGAATCTCTGCCACGGCGCCATGAACCCCGCCTGGGGGAACAACACCACCAAGCCCCGGTGCGCCAAGTGCCACGGTTACCGCTCCAGGCCGTGGAATACCCTGAACAACGTCACCTCCGTTTCTGACACTAAAGCCGGCACCCATTTCAACCACATCTCCTCTTCGGGTACCCGCAAGTATGCCAAACCCTTCAGTTGTGCCGAGTGCCACGCTGCATCCATCGCCCTGACAACCGACAGTGTCAACGCCGCAGGCCACTTCGACACCGCCGCCCCCGCGGAGGTATCGTTCAACATCCTCGCCAGAACCGACGCCCTGACCCCGCTTTACAACTCACCCACCGGCCAGTGCAGTAACGTCTACTGCCACGGCAACTCCCTGGACATGCCGGCCACTGCGGTCCTCTCCCCGACCTGGAGCCAGCCGTTCCTCACGGGCGTCGCCGGCAACGACTGTATCAAGTGCCACGGCTACCCGCCGGTAACTGGGACTCACCCCAGTGCCACTCCGACGACGTGCCATCTGTGCCATACCCATGTCAATGCCGCCGGTAGCGGCTTTACCAACCCGGCACTTCACATCAACGGTGCCATCGAAGCATCCTCAGGGCATGCATTCCCCTACCCCGGCGCGACCCACCTTTCCGCGGCCAATGCCACGGCACCCTATACCAACTGCAACGGCTGCCACGATGCAACCACGGCAGGCGGCACCTACCCGGTGGTCCCCGCGGGGACCCCACCCCTCTGCTCCGCCTGTCACCTGAACATGACCAACTTCACCGGGACTGCCCCCGGCTGCTGGGACTGCCACGGCAGCAGCCAGACCAACGGCCAGCCCAACGGCTCCTCGTTCCCCAACATTGCCGGCTCCCATGCCAAGCATGCAGCTCTTGCCAGCACCCCGAACAACTGTGCCATCTGTCATAACGGTTTCGGCTCCGGCAACCCGGCTCACGGTTCCAGCAACCGCGTCGCCGCAACCCAGGCCAGCGTCCATATCGCTTTCAACACGACCCAGGCCGGTGCGTCCGCCACCTGGACTGCCGCATCCTCGACCTGCGCCTCCACCTACTGCCACAGCACGGTCCAGGGGAGTACCGGCACCGGTAGCGGGACCTTCATCACCACCCCCCCATGGGGGAGCACCCTCACCTGTGGCGGCTGCCACCAGGATATGTCCTCGAGTGCCTCGGCTACCGGCAGCCACATCTCCCACGCCCAGTCATCGGGGACGGTTTACGCCTGCAGTGTCTGCCACGGTACCGGCTTCACGTCGACCGGGGTCGTCTATCCGCCGCACGTCAACAACGTGATCAACCTCTCCTTCACCGTCAACGCCGTCGGCACCAGCTACAGCAAGGGGACCGCCATCACCCCCGGCAGCGCCG
Source organism: uncultured Geobacter sp. (assembly GCA_937860145.1). Taxonomy (GTDB): domain Bacteria; phylum Desulfobacterota; class Desulfuromonadia; order Geobacterales; family DSM-12255; genus CALMBF01. The sequence continues at coordinate 5,137 of CALMBF010000091.1, read as the reverse complement.
CGTACGGCACCTGTTCGGCAAACCTCTGTCACGGGGCCATGAACCCGACCTGGGGAGCCAACACCAGCAAGACCCGTTGCGCCAAATGTCATGGGTACCGCACCACGCCATGGAATGCGTTGAACGGGGCCACCGCCGCCAGTGACAGCAAGGCGGGTGCCCATTTCAACCACATCTCATCGTCGGGGACTACCAAGTTTGCCAAGGCCTTCAGCTGTGCCGAGTGCCACGCTGCCTCCATCGCCCTGGCCACCGACAATGTCAATGCCGCTGGCCACTTCGATACCGCCGCCCCGGCGGAGCTCTCTTTCAACACCCTCGCCAAGACAGGAGCTCTCACCCCGGCCTACAACTCCCCAACCGCCGGCCAGTGCAGTAACGTCTACTGTCACGGCAGCACTCTGGACAGACCTGCCTCGGCGGTCCTCTCCCCGACCTGGAACCAGGCCCTGTTCAACGGGATCGCCAGCAACGACTGTATCAAGTGCCACGGCTATCCACCGGCAACTCCGGTTCACATCGGCATGACAGCGACGGACTGCACCTTCTGCCACCCCCATGTTAACGCCGACGGAACGGGATTTGTCGATGCTGCCAAGCATGTCAATGGCACGATCGATTTCAGCGGGACCCCCCACTCCTTCCCCTTCCCCGGGTCGACCCACAACTCGACCGCCGGGACATCACCCTTCACGAGTTGCGTAACCACCGGCTGCCATGCCCAGGGGACCGCGGCATCTCCCTATCCGACTACCGGCACACCCCCGGACTGCCGGAGCTGCCATGTCAAGGCAGCCCCCATCGGTAACGTCAACCGCTGCGACTCCTGCCACGGCACCAGCACGAACGGCGGACGTCCCACCGGGACAACCTTTCCGGACATCGCCGGTCTTCATGGCACCCATTCTTCTGCGACTCTCTTTACCTGTGCCGATTGCCATGGCACCTTCGGTCATGGCGAGCCGACCCACGGCTCAAGCAACGGGCAAGCCCATAACGATGCCAACGTCGACGTGCCGTTCCCCGCGGCGAACGCGGGATTCACCTTTACCCGGAACGGCAACGGCGGCGGCACCTGCAGCGGCACCTGTCACGGGCAAGGTCACTCAAATTTCACCTGGTAGGAGGTTTCTCACTCAAAGACCCGTTCATGACATCAAACGAAAAAGGCCCTGAAACAGGGCCTTTTTCGTTACAAACTACAGATTCAGGGGGAGTGACTATCGTGAGGAGGGAACTGCATTTCCGCCGCAGCAGGTTACTGGCAGCACACCCCGCAACTGCCGGGGCATCATGAAATCGTCACCAGTTTTTCACGCAGCCCGTCGGCAACGACCCTTCCGCCATCCAGGGCGATAATCCGCTGAACGGTTTCCAACATGACTGCGCTGTGGGTGGTCATGATGAGAACCGACGTGCTGTCCAGAAGCTTCGGGAGGCGTTCAGCCAGCATCCGCTCGCTTTCCGGGTCAAGGCCCAGGGTCGGCTCATCAAGGAGGAGTATCCGGCTGGGCTGGGCAAAGGCCCGTGCCAATGCCACCTTCTGGCGCTGGCCACCGGAGAGGTTGTTGCCCCGTTCCTCCAGGATCATCCCCAGCGACATCCTGCCGCTTTTGAATTCATTCTCAAGCCCGGACGCCCAGATAGCCTCGGCATACCGGTTTTTATCGGTACACCCGGAAATGCGCAGGTTATCCTCCAGAGTCCCGGCGAACACGACCGGGTCCTGGGCCTTGTATGCCAGCCACTGGACACGGTCGAACCGTGCGATATCCTCCAGAGCAAGGCCATCGATCAGTATCTGCCCCGTATCCGGCCGGCAGAGCCCCCCAAGGCACCGCAACAGGGTTGACTTGCCGGCCCCCGGGCGTCCCAGCAAGGCGATCCGCTCGCCGTGGGCGATTGAAAACGACACCGTTTCAAGGGCCGGCGGACGTCCCTCATACTTTTTCCCCAGGCCGATAACCGAAATATCGCCCACGATGCTCGGGCGAGGGGTATACTCCCGCTCCGCGACCGTTTCCAGGCTGCTTTCCATCCTGGCGGCCGCGCGGGTGAAATCCTGCCACTTTCCCGTGACCGAGAACAAGGAGGCGACCATGCCCATGGCACGGGTCGCCAGAAGAGTGCATGCCACCAACTTGCCGGAACTCAGGAGATGAGCGTGGATAAGGTAGACACCAGCCGTGAGCATGGTCAACGTGGTGACGGTGTACGTTGAGGCTGACATCATCCCCATCTGGTAGGCCGCGAGCCGTCTTTTCGTGTCGGCATCGACCGACTGTCCAGCCAGCTCTCGCCAGCGGCGGAGAAAGGCCCCCGCTCCGGGAGTCGTGCGAATGACGTCGAGACAGCCCAGCGCCTCACCCATGAATGCAAGTTTGCGCGTGTTGCTCCGCTCCGCATCCCGTGACAGACTGTTCTGTCGTGCCTGCAACAGCAGGCCGGCACCGGTGTAGACGCAGACAAGCAGCAGGGCCACAAACATCATCTGCCAGGCGATAACTCCGATGACGGCAAGATACAGGAGAAGGAACGGGATATCCGCAATGGCAAGGAGGTAGCTGGAAGAGACGAAATCACGGGAGAGGGTCAGGTCGCGATAATTGGATAAAAACCGGGGGAATCCCCCTGCGGGAAGATCGACCTGGGCCGCCAGCTTCGACCAGAGCGATTCATCGCTCCGCAGTGTCAGGTCCACACCAATACGTTCCGTTGCCCAGCTTCGTACCAGGCGCATGCCGATGTCGGTCGCGAGATAGAGCAGCATGCCGACGATCAATGCCCAGAGCGTCTCGAACAGGCCGTTCTGGGCGATTTTGTCGTATACCAGCATGGAAAAGAGGGGAACGAGCAACTGGCCCGAATTTATGAAGAGGCTCGCGATGCCGACCTCGGCCCAGGCGGCGCGTAGTTCGGGCCACAGTGCCGCCAACGAAGCAAAACCGCCGGACACGCTTCCACTCTTCGGCATGCTCATCACTACTGCTTCGAAGCGTTCACCGAGATTCACCTCATCAGGCAACGGCACGCCATCCTCGGCGAGGTAGTGCCAGCGCCGCTCCCTTCGATGCAACAGGGTAAAACCGTTTCCGCTGCTCCGCAGAAGTGCAAGATCGCCCGGGATAGCAAGGAGATCCCCGTACAGGTCGGCAACGTAGCGTGGGGAGAGGCCGACACGATCCAGCCACGGGATTTCGGCAGGCCACCTGCCGGAGTCAACAAGCCTTTTGAATGCCTTCTGCAACCGGGATGCTGCCGCACGATCGGAGCCGCACAACGCGGTTACCGTCCCCAGCACAGCCTGTTTTTCCAGCGACCAGACAGGGTTGATCGGGGGAGAGAGAGGGGAACTTTCAATCATCAAAGGGTCTCTTCACAGAATAAGATAGGTTGTCGCCCCGGGGCAATGCCACCGGCAGTTCACGTTCCGGGAGGCACACCGTCGAACAGTTACGCGGTATTCCAGTGGATCTGCGCAATCTGAACATGGGAGGCATTGTAAATGGTGTAGTCCGTGTGTGCAGGGTCGATCACGGTCGCCGTGTACGTCTCCCCTGCTGCGAGTGCGATAGTAATCGTATCGCCCGTATCGGCCTTGATGTTCAGCTGCGATGCGGTGCTGGCGTCCACCATGTATTGCACGTCCTGTGCGGACATGGTAAGTGCCGTTGCCGCGTTATCTCCCTTGATGCTCAGGGTGTCGATGTTCACCAGCCGGGAGTTAACGCCGGCAAGACTCGTCATGGTGTAACTGCCTCCATTAACCAGGTCCTGCAAAACAAGAACGTTCCCGTCGCCGACAACAGCCTCACGTGAACCGCCATCGATGCGATTCGGCTGGTTGGCCGCCAAAACCGAGACATAGAAGGTGTCGTTATCGGCTCCGCCAAGTGCCAGATCATTCCCTTGGTTTGCATAGATGGTATCTCGACCGGCTCCGCCTACAAGCGTGTCAGTTCCGCCAAGTCCTATAAGGGTATCGTTGCCGGCTTGACCGTCCAGAGTGTTGTCGCCACTGTCACCGACCAGGAAATCACCATAGGCGGAGCCGTACAGTTTTTCTATACCGTAAAAGTAGTCTCCGAACCCATCCGCGGAGCCGGTAGCGGCAGTAGGGTCAAGGGAAGCGGTGACGCCGGAAGTCGAGTTTTCGTAGGTAGCGGTGTCGAAACCACCACCACCGATGAAAGTGTCGCCAGCCGTTCCAGCGCCACCGTCGAGGATATCGTCCCCGCCCCCGCCGTTCAGGACATTGGCGTTACTATCACCGACCAGCCTATCGCCAAATGCGGAGCCGGTCAGGTTCTGGATATTGGTATAGCTGTCACCGGCGGCATCACCGACATTGAATGCAGAGTTGAAGAGCGAAGCGACAACCAGTGATGATGCATGTTCGTAGGAGGCCGTATTATTGCCGGCAGTGCCTCCTACCAGCATATCTCCCCCTCCCATCCCTTCCAGGATGTCGCTGCCGCCACCACCGGTCAGGACGTTAACACCTCCGTTACCGACCAGGATGTCGTTATTGTCGGAGCCGGTCAGGTTTTCTATGCCGATGAAGACGTCGCCCACTGCTTCGCCAGCATGGACAACCAGACCACTGGAGAGTGAAGCCGTGACGCCCGCTGCTGCCTTGGTGTAACTGACGGTGTCGAGACCCGATCCTCCGTTGAAAATGTTGGCCCCGCTGTTACCGATCAGGGTGTCGTCGTAGGCGGACCCGGTCAGGTTCTGAATATTGATGTAGATGTCGCCGGCAGCATCTCCCGTGTAGCCTTTACCATCTGCGAGGGAAGCAAGTACGCTGGCGGACGAATGTTCATAGCTGGCCGTGTTGCTTCCGCCACTGCCGTCAAGAATATCGGCCCCCCCCATCCCTTCAAGGGTGTCGTTCCCGCCGCCGCCGGTGAGGGTATTGGCGCCGCTGTCGCCGATCAGGGTGTCGTTATAGGCTGAGCCGGTCAGGTTCTGGATATTGGCATAGCTGTCACCGGCGGCATCGCCGGAATTTAATGCCGTGTTGGTCAACGAGGCGACGACCAGTGCCGTCGCGTGCTCGTAGGAAGCCGTATTGTTCCCACCACTCCCGCCGATCAGGGTATCGCCACCTCCCATCCCTTCCAGGATGTCGCTC
>CALMBF010000090.1 GCA_937860145.1 uncultured Geobacter sp. | reverse complement strand
ACCTTCTTCAGGGGGGAGGTCGCCGGCCGGCTGGTCCCGCCGCTGCGGCTCCTGGCCAGGAGCCGGTACTGGCTGCCGGCAGCGGGGTTGACCCGGGGATCGCGGTAGATGAAGAGCCCGCCGCTCTGCTGCACGTTCCGGGGGAGCTCCAGGTCCACGTCGGCCAGGAGCTGCCAGGCGTCGCTGCAGGCGGAGCAGTCGGCCTCGCCCGGGAGGACCTGGCGGCGCAGGAGCCGGAACCCGGCCAGGTCCCGCAGGGGGCGCCCCCCCTGTTCCCGCGTCGGCGCACTCCAGGTGACGAGGAAATCCCCCCCCTGCTGCCGCACGGCGAGACTCTCCACGGCCGCCGGCACCAGCGCCTCGGGGGGGATGAGCTGCCCCTTCCGCCCGCAGGCGGCGAGGACGAGCAGAAGTAATGTCAACACAATGCATCGTTTCATGCCGTTACCCAACAGGGGCGTGAATTTTTCGCAAGATCAAGGCTGTCGAGGAGATGCGCGGAGGCGTAGCAGCGCTACGCCGCACAAGCGGCTCCGAAGACTTACGCAGATATTGCGGAAAAGTCGCGCCTCTTACCTTCCGGATTTGACCCGTTCGATTTCCGCCTTCACCCGCTCCATCGCCGTCCCGCCGGTGGCCCGCCGGGCATTCACGCTCGCCTCCAGGGTGATGGAGTCGTAGATGTCCTCGCCGATCCTGTCGGAGAACGACTTCCACTCCTCCATGGTCAGGTCGGGGAGGTCCTTGCCTGCGGAGAGGCAGTAGGCTACCGATTTCCCCACGACCTCGTGGGCGTCACGGAACGCCATCCCTTTCCTGACCAGGTAGTCGGCCACGTCCGTGGCGGTGGAGAACCCCTTGGCCGCGGCTGTCCGCATGGTCTCCCGGTTGACCTTCATCTCCCGGATCATGTCGGCGAAGATCTTGAGAGAGCCCTTGACCGTGTCGATGGTGTCGAAGAGGGGCTCCTTGTCCTCCTGCATGTCCTTGTTGTAGGCGAGGGGGAGCGCCTTCATGACCGTGAGGAGGGCCATGAGGTTGCCGTAGACCCGGCCGGTCTTCCCCCGCACCAGCTCCGGGACGTCCGGGTTCTTCTTCTGGGGCATGATGGAGGAGCCGGTGCAGAAGCCGTCGGAGAGGTCGATGAACTTGAACTCGCTGGTGGACCAGATGATCAGCTCCTCGGAGAAGCGGGAGAGGTGCATCATCAGGATGGAGGAGGCGCTCATGAACTCCAGGGCGAAGTCCCGGTCAGAGACCGAGTCGAGGGAGTTGCGGGTCACCTCGGGGAACTCAAGGATCTCGGCCACGTGCTCCCGGTCGATGGGGAAGGTGGTGCCGGCCAGGGCCCCGGCCCCCAGCGGCAGGACGTTGACCCGCTGCAGGCAGTCCGCCATCCGCCCCTTGTCCCGCTTGAACATCTCCACGTAGGCGAGCATGTGGTGGCTGAAGAGGATCGGCTGGGCGGTCTGCAGGTGGGTATACCCCGGCATGATGACGTCGATGTGTGCTTCCGCCTGGAAGATCAGGGAGTCGACCAGCAGCTCAAGGTAGGCGAGGACCTCGACGATCTCGTCCCGCAGGTAGAGGCGGATGTCCAGGGCGACCTGGTCGTTGCGGGAGCGGCCGGTGTGCAGGCGCTTGCCCGCCTCGCCGATCTTCGCGGAGAGCCGCGCCTCGATGTTCATGTGGATGTCTTCCAGGGAGACGGAGAAGTCGAACTTCCCCGCCTCGATCTGCTCCAGGATCTCCTTCAGGCCGTGGATGATCAGCTCCACGTCGGCCATGGGGATGATCCCCTGCTTCCCCAGCATGCGGGCATGGGCCATGGAACCGCGGATGTCCTGGTGGTAGAGGCGCTTGTCGAAGTCGATGGAGGCGGTGAACTCCTCGACGAATTTGTTGGTGGGCTGGGCGAAACGGCCCCCCCAGAGTTTGTCCTTGGCCATGGTGATACTCCTTGTTACGAGCGTTTATCGTAGAGCCGGCAATCGGCCGACACTCGCTCCAGCTGACGGGCTCCTTCTGCACTTCCAAGGCTCAATCGCTCCGGTCGATAAACTCGCCCTGGGGGCTCAGACAGTATCGACCGGCTACGCTCATTTCGCCAGGAAGTGCAACGAACGAGCCCTAAGGCTTACGCAAGCGCCTGCCGACCGCCTCGTTCCGGTTAAATGACGATAGGGGCGCGTTGTGCGCCCCTATCGAAACCAGCGAGTTATCGGCGCAGCCGCTACTTGCGGCGCTCCTTGTTCATCAGGGTCTGGATCCGCATCCGCAGGGAGTTGATCTTGATGAACCCTTCGGCATCGGCCTGGTTGTAGACCTTGTCCTTCTCGAAGGTGGCGAAGTCCAGGTTGAAGAGGGAGTCGGTCTCGGACTTGCGCCCCACGGTGCGGCAGTGCCCCTTGTAGAGCTTGAGGCGGGCGACGCCGTTGACGGTCTTCTGGGAGTCGTCGATCAGGGTCTGGAGCATGAGGCGCTCCGGGGAGAACCAGTAGCCGGCGTAGATCTGCCAGGCGTACTGGGGGATGAGGGAGTCGCGGATCCGCATGACCTCGCGGTCCATGGTGATCTGCTCCACCGCCATGTGGGCCTCCCGGAGGATGGTGCCACCGGGGGTCTCGTACACGCCCCGGGACTTCATCCCCACGGAGCGGTTCTCCAGGAGGTCGACCCGGCCGATGCCGTGCTGGCCGCCGATGTAGTTCAGGTGGGCCAGGAGCTGGGCCGGGGACATCCGGACGCCGTCGACGGCCACGGCGTTCCCCTGCTCGAACTCGATCTCGATGTACTGGGGCTTGTTGGGGGCCTTCTCCGGCTTCACGGTGAGGACGTACATCTCCTCCGGCGCCTCGGCCCAGGTGTCCTCCAGGATGCCACCCTCGAAGGAGATGTGGAGGATGTTGCGGTCGGAGGACCAGGGGCGCTTCTTGGTGATCGGGATGGGGATGCCGTTCTTCTTGGCGTAGGCGATGAGGGCCTGGCGGCTGTTCAGCTTCCACTCCCGCCACGGGGCGACCACGGTGATGGAGGGGTCGAAGTGGTAGTAGCCGAGCTCGAAGCGGACCTGGTCGTTCCCCTTGCCCGTGGCGCCGTGGGAGACGGCGTCGGCACCCTCGATCTTCGCGATCTCCATCTGGCGCTTGGCGATGAGGGGGCGGGCGATGGAGGTCCCCAGGAGGTAGTGCCCCTCGTAGATGGCGTTGGCCCGGAACATGGGGTAGACGAAGTCCCTGACGAACTCTTCCTTCAGGTCGTCGATGTAGACCTTGTCGGCGCCGGTGGCGAAAGCCTTGTCGCGGATCGGCTCCAGCTCGTCACCCTGGCCCAGGTCGGCGGAGAAGGTGATGACCTCGCAGCCGTACTCGTTCTTCAGCCACTTGAGGATGATGGAGGTGTCAAGCCCGCCGGAGTAGGCGAGGACGATCTTGTTCACTTCGGGTTTCTTGGCCATGGGATCTCCTTTTCGTATGGTTAGCAAGGGTATCTAGCATTATCTAGCGGAGCGTCGATTTTTCGTCAGATCAAGGCGCCAGAGGGAACCCGCGGAGGCGTAGCAGCGCTACGCCGCACAAGGAGTTTCCGCATGGCAACGCCGAGCTGGCGGAAAAGCGGCGCTCCTTCCTATGTGATGAGTGATGCCATGATGGCTTTCTGCACATGCAGGCGATTCTCCGCCTCGTCCCATACCACCGAGTTCTTCCCCTCGATGACCGAGTCGCTGATCTCCTCCCCCCGGTGGGCCGGGAGGCAGTGGAGCACGAGGCAGTCCGGCTTCGCCAGGGCAAGGAGGCTGTCATCAAGGCAGTAGCCGGCAAAGGCCTGCTCCCGCACCTTCTGCTCCGCCTCCTGCCCCATGCTGGCCCAGACGTCGGTGTTGAGGACATCGGCGCCCGCTACGGCCTCCTTCGGGTTGGTGGTGAGGAGGAGCTTCGCCCCTTTCCCCTTCGCCCATTCCATGACGCCGGGGTCGGGCTCGTACCCCTTGGGGCAGGCGAGGCGGAGCTCGAAGCCGAGGATGGCCGCCGCCTCGATCCAGGTGTTGGCCATGTTGTTGCCGTCCCCGATCCAGGCGTAGGTCAGCCCCTCGTACCCCCCTTTGTGCTCCATGACCGTGAAGAGGTCGGCCATGATCTGGCAGGGGTGGAACTTGTCGGTGAGGCCGTTGATGACCGGCTTGTCGCAGTAGGCGGCGAACTCGTCGACGATCTCCTGGCCGTAGGTCCGGATCATCACGCCGTCGCAGTAGCGGGCCATGACCCGGGCGGTGTCCTTGATCGGCTCACCCCGCCCCATCTGGGAGGTGCCGGAGGAGATGAACAGGGGCTGGCCCCCCAGCTGGTAGACCCCGACCTCGAAGGAGATCCGGGTGCGGGTGGACGACTTCTCGAAGATCAGGGCGATGCTCTTCCCCTTGAGGAGGGAGTGCTCGACCCCCTGCTTCTGGCGGAGCTTCAGCTCGGCGGTGAGGGCGAAAAGGTTGTCCAGCTCGTCCTTGCTGAACTGGCTCAGGGCCAGAAAATCACGTTTCATGGTGCTACCTCCGCAAAAATTCCGGTCAGGATACCGATCATCTCGTCCACCTCGGCCTTGGTCACCGTGAGGGGCGGCACGAAACGGAGGACCGTGTCGTGGGTGACGTTGAGGAGCAGCCCCTTCTCGTGCCCCTTCTTGACGATGTCGCCGCCGGGGATGTGGAGCCCCATGCCGATCATCAGGCCGATCCCCCGCACGTTCTTGACGATGGCCGGGAACTTTGCCCCCAGCGCCTCCAGTTCCCCCAGGAGGTAGTCACCCATCTCCTCGGTCCGGTTCAGGATGCCGTCCTCGATGATGGTCCGGACCGTGGCGATGGCCGCGGCGCAGACCAGCGGGTTGCCGCCGAAGGTGGAGCCGTGGGTGCCGGGGACGAAGGCCGCGGCGATCTCCTCCCGGGCCAGCATGGTGCCGATGGGGGCGCCGCCGGCCAGGGCCTTGGCCAGGGTCATGATGTCCGGGGTGATGCCAAAGTATTCGTGGGCGAAGAGCCTGCCGGTCCGCCCCATCCCCACCTGGACCTCGTCCAGGATGAGGAGGAGGTTGTGCTTGTCGCACAGCTCCCGCACCTTCTGCAGGTAGTCTGCGGCCGGGACGTTCACCCCCCCTTCGCCCTGGATCGGTTCCAGCATGACGGCGCAGGTGTTGTAGTTGATCGCCGCGGCCATGGCGTCGATGTCGTTGAAGGGGACGTGGGTGAAGCCGTGGAGCAGGGGGTCGAAGAAGCGCTGCACCTTCTCCTGGCCGGTGGCCGAGACCGTGGCCATGGTCCGGCCGTGGAACGACTCGGCGGCGGTGATGATGCCGTAGCGGTCCGGCTCGCCGGTGGTGTCGCGGCTGTACTTCCGGGCCAGCTTGATGGCCGCCTCGTTGGCCTCGGCACCGGAGTTGCAGAAGAAGGCGCGGTCGGCGAAGGAGAGGGAGCAGAGGAGCTCGGCCAGCTCGATCTGCTGGGGGATCTGGTAGTAGTTGGAGCAGTGGATGAGGGTGGCCGCCTGCTCCTGGATCGCCTTCACCACCTTCGGGTGGCAGTGCCCCAGGTTGTTGACCGCCACCCCGGCGAGGAAGTCCAGGTAGACCTTGCCGTCCGCGTCCCAGAGCCGGCACCCTTCACCCCGGACCGGGACGATGGGGTACCTGCCGTAGGTCTTCATGATAACGTTATCGGACCGTTCAATCCATTTTTGTGAGTTCATTGTCTTTCCCTCGTAACCGTGGTAGTCGCGTCAGGTTGGTGCATCCGCAGAAGCTCTCGCGGAGGCGTAGCCACCCTCACCCTATCCCTCTCCCGGAGGGAGAGGGCAATGAGTACTCTCCCCCTTTGGGGGAGAGATAGAGAGAGGGACTGCTACGCCGCACAAGAAGAGATTCGAGGACGGCGCCAAGATGGCGTGAGTAGCACGGTTATGGTGTTATCTCCGTTCCCACGCCGACATCGGTGAATATCTCCAGCAGCACGGAATGTTTCACCCGGCCGTCGACGATGTAGGCCTTCTTTGCCCCGTCCTTCAGGGCATCGACGCAGCACTCCACCTTGGGGATCATCCCGCCGGAGATGGTGCCGTCGTCGATCAGACCCGGCACGTCGGCCAGGGGGATGCTGCCGATCAGGTTGCCGCTCTTGTCCTTCACCCCGGCCACATCGGTGAGGAGCATCAGCTTCTCCGCCTTGAGGGCACCGGCCACCCGGCCGGCCACCAGGTCGGCGTTGACGTTGTAGCTCTCCCCGTTCGCGCCGACCCCCACGGGGGCGATGACCGGGAGGAACTTGCCGTGCTCCAGGGTCTGGATCAGCTCCTGGTTCACCTTGACCACGGTGCCGACATAGCCGATGTCAACCGTCTCGACGGAACCGTCGTCGTTCTTCACCTCCTGGAGCATCTTCTCGCAGACCAGGAGGTTGCCGTCCTTCCCCGAGAGGCCGACGGCCCGGCCGCCGTGCTGGTTGAGGTAGCCGACCACCTCCTTGTTGACCTGGCCGGTGAGGACCATCTCCACCACCGACATGGTCGCCGCGTCGGTGACCCGCATCCCCCGGACGAACTCGGAGACGATGCCGTAGCGCTTCAGGGTCTCGTTGATCTGGGGGCCGCCGCCGTGGACCACCACCACGTTGATCCCCAGGGACTTGAGGAGGATGACGTCGAGGGCGAAGGACTCCTTCAGCGCCTCGTCGGCCATGGCATGGCCGCCGTACTTGATGACCACCGTCTTCCCCGCGAAGCGGCGGATGTACGGCAGCGCCTCCATGAGGGTGTTGGCCTTGTCGATGAATTCCTGCATATGACTGACCTCTAACGGGAAATATGACCGGAAAGTTGTTAACTATAGCAAAATATGGGAAAGAATCAATAAATTGCGACAGAACTGCCGCTTTTTCGCAAAAAAAGAGGCCGGCAAATGCCGGCCTCTTTCCGTAACTGCTCTCCGTGATGTCGTGGGCCAAAGGACCTCTGGGCGAGTTCCTATTAGGTGGGGGACTAGAAGCCGCTTCAGGCAATTCCCGCGCGATGGGGCAGCACACCACGGCTGAAAAAGCCCCCCTGTTTATAAAATATTCCGCCAGGGTGTTGCGGCCTCACGGGCATGACAGAGAGCATCTTCTTAGGCTATCTTCATTCTAAAGGGGCACCGGCCATAAATCAAGGTCTTTTCTCCGGGCCGAAGCCCAGGTATTCGTTCAGCCGGCCGAGCTCCGCCATCAGGTGTTCGAACCCTCCGAAGGTGAGGGACTGGGGTCCGTCGGAGAGGGCCTTCTCCGGCTCCGGGTGCACCTCCACCAGCACGCCGTGGGCGCCGGCGACCAGGGCCGCCTTGGACATGGGGGCGACCAGGCTCCGCTTCCCCGTGGCGTGGGAGGGGTCGACCATGACCGGCAGGTGGGAGATCTCCTTGATGAGCGGGACGATGGAGAGGTCGAGGGTGTTGCGGGTGGCGGTCTCGAAGGTGCGGATCCCCCGCTCGCAGAGGATGACGTGGGGGTTCCCCTCGGCCAGGATGTATTCGGCCGCGGCGAGGAACTCCTCCAGGGTGGCGCTCATCCCCCGCTTCAGCAGCACCGGCTTCTTGATCTTCCCCACCTCCCGCAGGAGGTCGAAGTTCTGCATGTTCCGGGCGCCGATCTGGAGCAGGTCGGCAGACTCCGCCACCAGGCCGACGGTGTCCGGGCTCATGACCTCGGTGACGATGGGGAGTCCGGTCTCCTCCCGGGCCATGACCAGGAGCCGCAGCCCCTCCTCCCGCAGCCCCTGGAAGGTGTGGGGGCCGGTGCGGGGCTTGAAGGCGCCGCCCCGGAGGAGGTCGGCCCCCGCCTTCTTCACGGCCCGGGCCGTCTTGAGGATCTGGGCCTCGCTCTCCACCGCGCAGGGGCCGGCCACCATGATCGGCCGCTTCCCCTCGCCGATCTCCACGTTCCCCACCCTGACGATGGTGTTGCGGGGGTGGAAGTCGCGGGAGACGAGCTTGTACGGCTTGGAGACATGGATCACCTGGCTGACCCCCGGCAGGTCCCGGATGGTGGTGTCGTCCACGTACCCCTTGTTCCCCAGGACGCCGATGGCGGTCCGCTCGCTCCCCGGAATCGGCGCGGCGGTCAGCCCCATGGCCTCGATGGCCTTGGTGACGGCCTCTATCTGCTTGCTCCCTGCCTTGTGGTGCATGACGATGAGCATGGATTCTCTCCTTGACGGCGTTTCGCCGGTGATGGCTGTCTCCAACAATAGCAGCCGGGGTGCGGGCGGTCAACTCCCCCCTCTTATCCCTGTTGCATTTTGGCGCCCATCAAGTACAATGATGCCGCCGCATATCAAAGCAGGGCGGGTGTGACATGCATCTCAAGGAAGAACAGATTCACCGCCTCGGCGAGAAGATCCTCAACGACCTGGCCGCCCGTGGCGAAATCGTGCTCAAGGCGGAACGGGGAGCGCTCCTCTCCGCCATCAAGGGGGCCATCAGCGCGGACCTGCAGGGTGAGGCCACCCTGGAGCGGGATGCGGAGCGGATCCTCGAGGAGAACCTCAAGGCCCTGGGGAAGGGTGCCGCCGCCATCGACCGCCACAAGATGCTCCGCATGATCAAGGAGAAGCTGGCCCGGGACCGGAAGATCGTCCTCTGACGACTGTCCGGAGGGCACACAGCAGAGCCTGGAGGATTACCCGTGCACATATCCGAAGACCGCATCTCCCACCTGGCCCACCGGGTCGTGGACAGCCTCTGGAAGAACGACCTGGCCGACTTTCCCGACGAGCCCCGCTCCCTCCTGACGGTGAAGGAGTCCATTGCCGCCTTCTTCGCCCTGGCGGAGGAGATCGACCAGGTGGTGCGCAAGAAGCTCGCCTCCTACTCCCAGGCCAAGGTGCCGGGGAGCCGGGAGTGGGAGATCCTGTACCGCAAGTTCTACGAAGAAGAGGTGGCGAAACGGAAATGAGAATCGCGTCCTTGCCCCTGACAGGGGGGAAAGTGCTGTTCCGGGCCGTGTGCCTGCTGGCGCTGGTGCTCGCGGGGGGGTGCGGCGGCAGCCGGGCCGCCCTGGTGTCGCCGGCCTACTCCATCTCCCAGAGCCAGACGATGCTGCCGGTCCTCCCCTTCAACAACATCCTCGTCCCCGACACCTTTGCCGAGACGGTGTTCAACGACTTCGTCGATGACCTGAACGAAAGCCGGACCAAGGCCGGTTTCACCCTGTTCGCCATCATCAAGGAAAACCTGAGCGACGTGGAGAAAGTCCTCTCCCCGGCCCATGTCTATCTCACCGGCGAGATCTGGAGCTACCTGGAGAATGCCGGCTGCTGCGCCACCGAGCTCAGGGTCAGCTCCCGCCTGCGGATCTACCGGGTCCGCTCCCGTGAGCTCCTCTGGGAGAAGGAGATCCCCCTGGAGGGCTTCTTCGAGCACGACAATTCGACCCTGGCGGTGGAGCGGGAGAAGCTGGCCAAACGCCTGGCCCGGGAGATGGCCGGCGAGGCGCTGAAGGCGCTGCAGGGGGCCAAGCGGATCCAGCTCGACTAGCCCCCGGCCCCTTCCCGCCATCCCCGCGGCGCGCTGCCGCCGCTTACCGTTATGCACGCTACGCACCTCATCATCGACGTCGCCATCCCCCTCCCCCTGGAGCAGACCTTCAGCTATGCCGTCCCGGCACGCCTCGCCGGCCGGGC
>CALMBF010000089.1 GCA_937860145.1 uncultured Geobacter sp. | reverse complement strand
GCACGGCTTGGTCGGGATTACCTCTATCTTCCCCTTCCGTCCCATGGCGTGGTATTCAAGGGCATCCATTTTTTTTGACATGTAGTACCTCCTCTGTTGCGTGTAACGGCTGGTGTGTTAGATCGTTTACGACGGCCTGTAGACTTTCATGAGCGCCTGGGCCATCTCGGCCGGGCTCTGGGCCACGGCGATACCGCACTCCTCCAGCACCGCCACCTTCTCGGCCGCGGTACCCTTCCCCCCGGAGATGATGGCCCCCGCGTGCCCCATCCGTTTCCCCGGCGGGGCGGTGACTCCGGCGATGTAGGCGGCCACCGGCTTGGTCATGTTTTCCTTCACGAAGCGGGCCGCCTCCTCTTCGGCGCTCCCGCCGATCTCGCCGATCATGATGACCGCTTCCGTGTCCGGGTCCTCTTCGAACATCTTCAGGCAGTCCAGGTGGCTGGTGCCGTTCACCGGGTCGCCGCCGATGCCGACGCAGGTGGACTGACCGAGGCCGTAGCCCGTAAGCTGCCAGACCGCCTCGTAGGTGAGGGTGCCGGAGCGGGAGACGACCCCCACCTTGCCGGGCTTGTGGATGTAACCGGGCATGATGCCGATCTTGCACTGGCCGGGGGTGATGACCCCGGGACAGTTGGGGCCGACGAGCCGCGTTGTCTTCCCCTTCATGTACTGCTTGACCTTTACCATGTCCAGGACCGGAATCCCCTCGGTGATGCAGATGACGAGGTCCAGGCCGGCATCCACCGCCTCCATTATGGAGTCGGCGGCAAAGGGGGGGGGTACGTAGATGACGCTGGCCTGCGCGCCGCTGTCTTC
This sequence comes from uncultured Geobacter sp., assembly GCA_937860145.1. Classification (GTDB taxonomy): domain Bacteria; phylum Desulfobacterota; class Desulfuromonadia; order Geobacterales; family DSM-12255; genus CALMBF01. The sequence continues at coordinate 22,588 of CALMBF010000089.1, read as the reverse complement.
CACGGCGTCGGCGACAGTGTCGTAGACGGGGAAACCGTCGACGACCGTGCCACCCTTGCCGGGGGTGACCCCGCCGACCATCTGGGTGCCGTATTCACGGGCTCCCTGGGCGTGGAAGAGGCCGGTGGCCCCGAGCCCCTGGGTGATGACTTTCGTGTTCTTGTCGATGAGTATGCTCACTGTTCCACCCCCTTGACGGCTGCGACGATCTTCCGGGCGGCATCGGCCATGCCGTCGGCGGCCACGATGTTGAGGCCGCTCTCCGCAAGCATCTTCTTGCCGAGCTCCACGTTGGTCCCCTCGAGCCGGACCACGAGGGGGACGTTCAGGGAGACCTGCTTGGCCGCCTCGATGACGCCGGTGGCGATGACGTCGCACTTCATGATGCCGCCGAAGATGTTGACCAGGATCCCCTTGACGTTCTTGTCGCTGAGGATGAGCTTGAAGGCCTCGGTGACCCGTTCGATGGTGGCCCCTCCACCGACGTCGAGGAAGTTGGCCGGCTCGCCGCCGGAGAACTTGATGATGTCCATGGTGGCCATGGCCAGGCCCGCGCCGTTCACCAGACAGCCGATGTTGCCGTTCAGGGATACGTAGGAGAGGTCGTGCTGGGAGGCCTCGACCTCGTTGGGGTCCTCTTCGTCGTAGTCCCGCATGTCGGCGATCTTGGGGTGGCGGAAGATGGCGTTGTCATCGAACCCGAACTTGGCGTCGAGACAGAGGAGCTCATCCTCTGCGGTAACGACGAGGGGATTGATCTCCAGGAGGGAGCAGTCGCAGGCGACGAAGGTGGTGTAGAGGGCCTCGAAGACCTTGGCGGCCTTGGCGGTCAGCTTACCCGTGAGGCCGAGGGCAAAGGCGAGTTTGCGGCACTGGAACCCGGTGAGGCCGACCAGGGGGTCGACCGCTTCGGTGAAGATCTTCTCCGGCGTTTTCGCGGCGACCTCTTCGATGTCCATCCCCCCCTCGGTGGAGGCCATGACCGTGACCCTGGAGGTGGCACGGTCGACCAGGAGGCTGACGTACAGCTCCCGGGCGATGGTGCAGCCGTTTTCGACAAGGACCCGTGTGACGACTTTCCCCTCCGGACCGGTCTGGTGGGTCCGCAGGGTCATGCCGAGCATGTCCCGGGCGGTGAGGCGCACCTCCTCGGAGGTGCGGGCGAGCTTGACCCCTCCCCCCTTCCCCCGGCCGCCGGCGTGGATCTGGGCCTTCACCACCCAGGGCCCCTCACCGAGGCGCTTGGCCCACTCCCGGGCGCTTGCCCCGTTGTAGCAGACGTGCCCGTCGGGGACCGGCACGCCGAACTTGCGCAAAATCGCTTTTGCCTGGTACTCGTGGATGTTCATGGTTACTCCTTGGTTTGAAGTCGGTCACGCCCTTTCAGCGGTGACCGTTTTCCGCCTCTGGGGTCGTCACCCCCGGCGGTCAAGCATGGAACCTGAAGAGAAGATATCAGCGCATCACGACGGCCATAACCTTTACCTCGCCGCTTCCGGCGGAGAGGAGGCGATGCTTGAGGGTTGAATCGAAATACACGGCGTCCCCCTCGTTAAGGATCAGCCGCTGGTCATCGAGGAGCAGTTCCGCCGTCCCCTTCATGACGAAGATGAACTCCTCCCCTTCATGGCTGTAGGTACCTGTGTTGGCGGCGATGTCGTTCAGGGTGAGAAAGAACGGGTCCATCTTCTTGTTCTTCTTGTTGCGGGAGAGGGACTCGTAGAAGTAGCCGTGACTGGTGCCATCCTGGGAGATGACCCGGGGGATCATCGTCCTTTCGCTGGCCCGGATGACCTCGAACCGGCACTCCTCCTCTCCTTCGCTGAAGAAGTGGCCCATCTTGACATCGTAGAACTTTGCGATCCGGGAAAGTGTGGCAATGGGGGGTGAGATGTTGTTGTTCTCGATCTGGGAGATGAGGGCTGCCGAAAAGCCGGTTTCACTGGCCACATCCTGCAGGGTGAGTTTTTTGGCCTTGCGCAACTCTTTCAGCTTGCTGCCGATATTGTATTCCGACATTCCCCTACCTCTCGTCACGCACTCTACGGCATGATGGCCAACCGGCATCCGTAGCACGGGGCGCTATTTTTACTAAAGATAAAATATTTAACCAAAGATTAAATGTCAAATCATATTTTATTTATGGTAAATTTATTTACCTAAAATGAACCGACACAACGACAAAGCCCCCGACCGGCAACGTTCGGGGGCTTTGTCGTAGGGGTCTATTCTGGGCTATTTTATGAACGTGCCGTTATGGAACTCCTCGAAGGCTATCCGCAACTCCTCGCGGCTGTTCATGACGATCGGCCCCTGCCAGGCGACCGGCTCCCCGAGCGGTCTCCCCGTGAGGAGCAGGAAACGTACGCCGTGCTCCCCGGCAGTAACACGGATCCCCTCTCCTTCCCGTTCGTACAGGATAACGGTCTCGGGACCGAAGGAGCAGGAGCGCTCCAGGTCGAGCCAGCCGCTGCCGGAAAAATCGAAGGTAAAGGGGTCGCGCCCCTCGTCGAAATGCCCCTCCCCAGCCACCACGTAGGCGACAACGGTGTGACCGGGGGTGACCGCATGGGGGAACTCGCCGCCAGGGGGGATCGTCACATCCATCAGCTCGGGATCGATGACGATATCCCGTACCGGCCCCTGCACCCCGCTCAGGGTACCGCTGACAACCTTCACCCTGACCCCGGATTCGAGGAACACCTCGGGGATCGTCGCTGCAGGCACGTCCCGGTAGCGGGGGGGCATCATCTTCTGCCTGGCCGGCAGATTGGCCCAGAACTGGAAACCCCACATGGTGCCGGTTGGGCTCTGCCGGGGCATCTCCTGATGGATGATGCCGCTGCCCGCGGTCATCCACTGCACGTCGCCGGCAGATATGACCCCTTTGTTCCCCATGCTGTCCCCGTGCTCCACCTCCCCTTCGAGCACATAGGTGATGGTTTCTATCCCCCGGTGGGGGTGCCAGGGAAAACCGGCAAGATACTTGGCCGGATCCGTGTTGTGGAAATCATCCAGCATGAGAAACGGGTCGAACAGAGGAACCTGGTAGTAGCCGAATGCCCTCTTCAGATGAACACCGGCCCCTTCGATGGTCGGGATACTGCGAAACACCTTGAAAACCCTGCGTGACATCATGCGTGCCCCCCTTCTTGCTGACGCGTTGTCTGCCCCGGCGGCACCCCTGACCTCCCGGCCACGGCTTGGTGCAGGGCCGAAAGGGTTGCACCGGACAGTTGCTACCATTATACTGGCTCGTCGGCATTTAGCTCGCCCTGCCGATATATTTAACCGGTGGTGAACCATGATTATCGACTGGAACGCAATTGACACGGTCCTCCTGGACATGGACGGCACCATTCTCGACCGCCGTTTCGACGACCATTTCTGGCTCGAACACGTGCCGAGGCGCTACGCCACCAAAACGGGCCTGCCCCTGGAAGAGTGCCGCCAGGCGCTCTACCGCCTGTTCAGGTCACAGGAGAACACCCTCAACTGGACCGACCTGGACTACTGGTCGGAACGGCTCGGCATGGACATCCCCCTCCTGAAGGAAGAGGTGGACCACATGATCGCGGTCCACCCCTTTGTCATCGACTTTCTCCTCTTTCTCCGTCACCGGGGCAAACAGGTCCACCTGGTGACCAATGCCCACAGCAAAACGCTGGCCCTGAAAATGAAAAAGACCCGCGTGGGGCCCTATTTCGATACGATTATTTCAGCCCACGAACTGGGGCTGCCCAAGGAGGATGCCGCTTTCTGGGAGAAGTTGCAGGAGAGGATTACGTTCGATCCGGACAGGACCATGCTGGGGGAAGACAGCGAGACCAACCTGGGGACCGCGGCGGCCTACGGTATCCGCCACCTGATCTTTGTCAGCGGCTCGAGCTCCGCCCTGCCACCGACACCTTCGGCCACCTACACGTCGATCCGGACGTTTGCCGAGCTCATCCCCCCTGGCGGGGAAGAATGAAGTAAAATGCCGCCCCTTTGCCCGGGGCACCCTCGCCCCAGATATCGCCGCCGTGGCTGAGAATGATCTTTCTCACCGTGGCAAGGCCGATGCCGCTCCCCGCCACCCCTTCGGAACCGCTCAACCTGCTGAACGGCTTGAAAAGATTGCCGGCCTCCCCCATGTCGAAACCGGCGCCGTTGTCCCGGACGACGAAGACGACCTTGCCGTCATGCGCTTCGGTCGTGAAGGAGACTGTTGGTTCAGCTACCCCCGCGGTATACTTCCAGGCATTGCCGAGCAGGTTGCGCAGCATGATCTTGAGCAGTTGCCGGTCACCCCTGGCAGTGAGCCCGGAGCCAAGGAAGAACTCCACGGGATGGTCAGGGTACTGGCACCTCAGCTCCATGGAGACCTCCTCGGCCAGACGGCCGAGATCCACATCGTCCTGGGCCACGCCGCCCTGCCCCGTGGCTGAAAGGCGCAGGATCGCCTCCACCATCTCCTCCATGGCACTGCATGCTTCGGTTATGTTGTTGAGGAGATAGAGGCTGGCGGTATCGAGGGAACTGGAAGCGATGTTGGTCAAGGCATCCGAGGCGAGAGATATCCGGGAAATGTAGTTTTTCATGTCATGGGAAAGGGTATAGCTGAAGGACTCGAGCTCCTTGTTGGCCGCCATCAGCTTCCAGGCCTTCTGTTCCAGGTCTGAGGTGATCGCCTGCAGCCGCTCTTCCATCAGTTTTCTCTCGGTGATATCCCGGACCGCCTCGATGCCGGCGACAATGGTGCCGTTTTCGTCCACCAGCGGTGACGCGATGATCTCCACGTGAATCGTGCCCCGGCTGGAGTGAGTCGTCGACGTTATCCGCCGGCTTGTCTTCCTCTCCCTGAACGCGACCAGCAGATGGCATCCGGGGCAGACCGTGTCCCGATTCTGGTACGCCTCGTAGCAGTACTTCCCCAGCTGGTTCCCCATCATCTGGATGTGGCGCGGGTTCTGATAGAGTATCTTCAGGTCGGGGTCCTGGATACTGATGGCGTCCCCCAGCGCTTCGAGAACCGCCACCGCCCCACCCTTCACGAACTGGTCGACCTGCCACGACATAGTGAGTTACTCCAGGTTGTCCTCGATGCGGATGAAGCAGCTCTTCTCCCTGATCATGGGGAAACCGTCGATCTCGGCAAGGGCTGCACGCACATCGCGCTCGGCAGCCTCGTGGGTAATGATGACAATAGGGACCGAGTCCCCGCTCCGGCCGGTCTGGATCATGGATTCGATGCTGATGCCGTTGGTCCCCAGGGAACCGGCGATGGCGGCAAGGACACCGGGCTGGTCCAGGGCGCTGAACCGGAGGTAGTAGCGGCTGACTATCTCGCCGATGGGCTTAATCGCCAGGCCGGCCACCGCCTCTTCCCGGAAGCCGCGGGCGGAGACCCGCTGGCCTATCCCGGCGAGGATATTGCGGGAGATGTCCATGAGGTCGCCGACAACCGCGCTTGCCGTCGGCTCCATGCCGGCGCCGCGGCCATAGAGCATCACCGGACCGACGAAGTCGCCGGTCAGGCGGATGGCATTGAAGACCCCGTCAACGTCCGCCATCGGGTAGTGGATCGGGATCATGGTCGGGTGGACCCTGGCTTCGAGCCGGTCACCGTCGCGCTTGCCGATGGCGAGAAGTTTTATCTTGTAGCCGAACTGGCGGGCGAAATTCACGTCTATGGCGGAGATGGAGGTGATCCCCTCGGTGTAGATGTCGCTGAAGGTCACCCGCGTACCGAAGCAGAGGGAGAGGAGCAGCGCCAGCTTGTGGGCCGTGTCGGTCCCCTCGATGTCGAAGGTCGGGTCGGCCTCGGCGTAGCCGAGCTCCTGGGCCATGGTGAGGACTTCGCCGAAATCGGAGCCCTCCTTGGTCATCTTGGTGAGGATGTAGTTGCAGGTACCGTTGAGGATGCCGAGGATCGTGGTGAAGCGGTTGGCGGCCATGTTCCCCTTGATGGCGGACAGCACCGGGATCCCCCCCCCGACGGCCGCCTCGTAGAGCACCTCGACGCCGGCCTCCGCCGCCTTGGCGTAGATCTCGTCGCCGTGCAGGGCAAGGAGCGCCTTGTTGGCGGTCACCAGATGCTTGCCGGCGGCAAGGGCACGGAGGACAAAGGTCCGTGCCGGCTCGTAACCACCGATCAGTTCGATGACGATGCTGATCTCCGGATCATCCAGGACGTCGTTGACATTGTTCGTCAACACCCCGGGAGGGAGAACCACGCCGCGGTCGGTGGTGGTATCCAGGTCGGCGATCCGTTTCATGACCAGGCGTGCGCCGAGCTTGTCCGCTATCAATCCGGCATTTTCGGTGAGGAGCCTGACAACCCCGGTCCCCACGGTACCGAAACCTATAAGTCCAACGTTTATCTCTTTCATGTCTGTCTCGCTCTTAGTGGATTATGATCGGTCACTCCGCGGGAGCGGCTCCCCCCGCGGCGCCTCCCCTGGCGGCAGGCTTTTCCGGCAGGCTCCTGGCGATTTCATCCAGGATGCCATTGACAAAGGCAGGAGAGTCTTCGCTGCCGAACTTCTTGGCGATCTCGATGGCTTCGTTGATGGTCACGCTGGGGGGGATATCATCGCGGCAGAGCAGCTCGTAGGCCGCCAGGCGGATGATGCAGAGGTCAATCTTGGCCATCCGGGCAAGGGACCAGTTCGGCGACTTCTCAGCGATCAACGCGTCAACAGCGGCCTGATTGTCCAGGAGGCCGGTAATCAGCCCCAGGGCGAAATTCTTCACCGCCCCCTTGGAGGGGTGCGCCTCCATGAAGAGCCTGATGGCCTCACGGGGAGAGTCGGGATGGAGTTCGATTGAGTAAAGCGCCTGCAGGGCGTGTTCACGACCTTCTCTTCGCATCCCCACTAGCAGAGCTCCTTGAACACGTTGGCGGTTTCAATGGCCGTGACAGCTGCCTCGAACCCCTTGTTGCCCGCCTTGGTGCCTGCCCGTTCCACAGCCTGCTCGATGGTGTCGGTGGTCAGAACGCCGAAAATCACCGGAACGCCACTCTGGAGGGAAACCTGGGCAACCCCCTTGGAAACCTCGCCGGCAACATAGTCGAAGTGGGGTGTTGCCCCCCTGATGACCGCGCCAAGACAGATGACGGCATCGTACGTGCCGCGGGCCGCCATCTTCTGGGCTGCCAGCGGGATCTCGAATGCCCCCGGAACCCTCATCACGTCCACGTCATCATCCTGGGCACCATGCCTGCGGATGGCATCGAGGGCACCCTCGAGGAGCCGCTCGCCGATAAAGCTGTTGAACCTGCCGACCACGATGCCGAACCTGAGTCCGGCCGCATCGAGTTTTCCTTCAATATACCTGGGCATGATCTCCTCCATGAACAGCGCAGTAGCTGCAACGTACTTCGTAACGGGTTAAATGTTCTCCAGTAGATGCCCCAGCTTTTCCCGCTTCGTCTGCAGGTACCTGAGGTTCATCTCCGTCGCTTCCATCTGGATGGGGACCCTCTCGACGATGTTGATCCCGTACCCTTCCAGGCCGACGATCTTCTTGGGGTTGTTGGTCATCAGCCTGATGTTCTTGACGCCGAGGTTGACCAGGATCTGCGCCCCGATGCCGTAATCCCGCAGGTCCGCCTTGAACCCGAGCTCCAGGTTGGCTTCGACCGTGTCCTTCCCCTTGTCCTGCAGGCTGTACGCCTTCAGCTTGTTGATGAGACCGATCCCCCGCCCCTCCTGGCGCATGTAGAGGATGACGCCGCGCCCCTCATTTTCGATCATGGCCATGGCGGTGTGGAGCTGGTCACCGCAGTCGCAGCGGCAACTGCCGAAGACATCGCCGGTCATGCACTCGGAATGGACCCGCACCAGCACCGGTTCGTCGCCGCGCACCTCCCCCTTGACGAGGGCAAGGTGTTCGAACTGGTCCACATCGTTCTGGAAGGCAACTGCGGTGAACTCGCCGCCGTACTGGGTCGGCAGGGATACTTCCACGGCCCTGCGGACCAGGGACTCGGTGCGCATCCGGTAGGCCACCAGGTCGGCAACCGAGCAGATCTTCAGACCGTGCTGCCTGGCGAACTCCATGAGCTCCGGCATCCTGGCCATGGTGCCGTCGTCGTTCATGATTTCGCAGATGACCCCGGCGGGCTTCAGTCCGGCAAGGGTCGCCAGATCGACCGAACCCTCGGTCTGGCCGGTACGGACCAGCACGCCACCGGTACGGGCACGCAGGGGGAAGATATGGCCGGGGCGGGCCAGGTCGTCGGCGGTACAGTCATCGGCAACCGCCGTCTTGATGGTGTGAGCCCGGTCGGCGGCGGAGATACCGGTGGTAACCCCCCGCTTCGCCTCGATGGAGACGGTGAACGCCGTGCCGAAGGAAGAGGTGTTGGCGCTGACCATCGGGGGGAGGTTGAGCTTGTCGCACTTCTCCGGGGTAAGGGTAAGGCAGATGAGCCCCCGGCCGTACTTGGCCATGAAGTTGATCGCCTCCGGGGTCACCATCTCGGCGGCCATGGTCAGGTCCCCCTCGTTCTCCCGGTCTTCGTCGTCGACCAGGATGACCATCTTCCCCTGGCGTATATCTTCTACGGCTTCTTCTATCGTTGCTATGGGCATGGCAAATCCTTATAGTCATCTCCCGGCCCGGGCTCTCCCGGGACCAAAAGGTCAATGAGTTTATATAACAGAATATCCCCTGCGCTCCAAACAAAAAAGCCCGCAGGAGAGAGTCTGCAGGCCTGTTCCTTCAGAGACATTCAGTGGGGATCACGCAAATCCGTTCCTCATCAGGGCCTCAAGGGATACCCCCCGTGACGGCTCCCCGCCGGTTCGGCCGAGGAGGCGTTCCACGTACTTGCCGATGATATCGGTCTCGATGTTGACCGTATCACCCTGGCGGCGCAGCTGAAGGGTCGTCATCGCGGCGGTGTGGGGGATGATGTTCACGCTGAAGCCGTTGCTGCTGACCCTGTTGACGGTCAGGCTGATGCCGTCGATGGCCACTGATCCCTTGGGGACGAGAAAGCTGGCATTCTCCTCCGGGAGCGTGAAGTCGAAGATGATGTTACCAGACTCTTCCCGCCGCCCGGAAACGGCGGCGACGCAGTCGATGTGGCCGGTGACGATGTGCCCGCCGAGCCGGTCGGAGAGGCGCAGCGCCCTCTCCAGGTTCACCGCCCCCCCGGGGACCAGCCGGCCGAGGGAAGAGGTATCGAGGGTTTCGGGGGAGACATCGAAGGAGAGGGAGCCCCCCTTCATGGTCACCACGGTCAGGCAGACCCCGTTGACGGCGACGGAGTCGCCGAGACGGAACCCGTCGGCAGGGAGCGCCGTCCCTACGGTCAGGGAAGCCGAACTCCCCCGCCGCTCCAGCTTCACCACCCGTCCTACGTCTTCAATCAGCCCTGTAAACATGCAGCCTCCGGATACGCCTCAAGGAGAATGTCCTCACCGACCCTGCTGACCCGCGCGATGCGCAGCGGCACGGCCTGGTTCATCAGGGTGGCGCCGGCACCGGCAAAAAGCCCCTTCCCCTCACCCCCCACCAGCTTCGGGGCGAGGAAGAAGAGGAATTTGTCGATCAGCCCCTGGCGCAGCATCTCCCCTGCCAGCGTCTCTCCCCCCTCGAGGAGGATCGACTGAACGCCGCGGGCACCGAGCCGCTCCAGCATGTCGGCCAGGTCCACGCGGCCGTCCCGTTCGCGGCAGAGAAGCAGCTCCGCCCCCGCGCCGGCAAAGACGGAGAGTTTCGCGGTGTCATCGCAGGTCGTTGCCAGCACGACACCGCCACTCCCAGCAGGAGCAAGCAGCCGGGCATCCGGTGGCGTACGCAGGCCGCTGTCCACGACGATCCGCAGGGGATTGCGCCCTTTCACCAGGCGGACGGTCAGTTCGGGGTCATCGGCCAGCAGGGTGCCGACCCCGACCATGACGCCGTCCATGGTGGCACGCAGGCGGTGCACCAGCCGCCGGGAGGGGACGGAGGTGATCCAGCGGGAGTCGCCGCACGCCGTGGCACTCTTGCCGTCGAGGGTAAGGGCGCTCTTCAGCACCACAAAGGGGCGCCCCGTGGTGACATGCTTTACAAACGCCTCGTTCAGCCTGAGACACTCCGCCTCCAGCACCCCGCTCTCCACGGCGATGCCCGCCTGGCGGAGTCGCGCCACGCCACGACCGCTGACCAGGGGGTTGGGGTCGATCATGCCGACGAACACCCTGGCGACACCGGCAGCAACGAGAGCATCGGCACAGGGGGGGGTCCTGCCGTGGTGGGAGCAGGGCTCCAGGGTGACGTAGACGTCGGCTCCCCGGGCGGACTCCCCGGCCATGCCCAGGGCGTGGACCTCCGCGTGGGGGGTGCCGGCACGCCGGTGCCACCCCTCGCCGACAATGGCGCCGTCACGGACGACGACCGCACCGACCGACGGATTGGGGGACGTTCTCCCGACCCCCTTGCGGGCCAGTTGCAGGGCACGGCGCATCATCTTCTGGTGGAAATCGTTCATGGCAACCCGGGGATGTCGTCACAGCGGTGACAACGGATGGTCACTGCGTGCGCTTCTTGATCTGCTCACTCTTCAGCAGATCCTGGAGTTCGCTCATGAACTCGTTGATATCCCTGAAGGAGCGGTATACCGAGGCAAAACGCACGTAGGCTACTTCGTCGACTTCGTGGAGCTCGTTCATGATCCATTCGCCGATGACCGTGCTCCCGACCTCCTTCTCGCCGCTCTCCAGCAGGCGCCCCTCCAGGCGCTCCACCATCTTTTCGATGGTCTCGATGGAGACGGGCCGCTTCTCGCACGCCTTTTTCATCCCGGCGATCACCTTCCCCCGGTCATAGGCCTCACGGCGGCCGTCCTTCTTCAGGATCATGGGGAACACGACCTCTTCCACCCTCTCATGGGTGGTGAAGCGACGGGCGCAGGATTCGCACTCCCGGCGGCGCCTGATCGCGGCACCGTCCTTGTCCGGGCGGGAGTCGATGACCCGGGTATCGGCAAACGAGCAGAAGGGACATTTCATGTGTCAGCTCCGACAGTAGCAGTAGAGGTGGTGATAAAACGGTCAACCGTGACAGCCGCTTCGGCGAGCATCTCCGCGGCCATCCGGTCGGCGTAGCCTTCTTCGTAGACGATCCGGCGGATACCGGCATTGATGATCATCTTCGCGCAGATCAGGCAGGGCATGGTGGTGCAGTACAGGGTTGCCCCGTCGATGTTGGTACCGTGCTTCGCCGCCTGGATGATGGCATTCTGCTCCGCGTGGAGTCCGCGGCAGAGTTCGTGCCGCTCGCCGGACGGGACCCCCAGCTGTTCCCTGAGGCAGCCCACGTCGAGACAGTGGGCAACGCCGGAAGGAGACCCGTTGTACCCGGTGGCCAGGATGTTCTTCTCCTTCACCAGCACGGCGCCGACCTGGCGCCGCAGGCAGGTGGAGCGCCGGGCAACCAGGTGGGTGATCTCCATAAAATATTCGTCCCACGTGGGGCGTGCCATGGGAGTTCTCCTTGAACGGGGATTCTCGATCGCGATGAAGATATCCCATAACCCTGTGCCGGTCAAGGTTTCTGGGGCAGAGGGAGTTCTTGACATAAGCCCCCAACCGCACCATACTTTGCAGGTGGAGAGCCTATGAAACCCGAAGAGTTGCTGGCCAAATATTTCCCCTCAGAGGCACTGCCCCTGTTTCTGACCCACAGCAGGCTTGTCGCCCGCAAGGCGGTCCTGACGGCCCAGGAGCATCCCGAAGCCGCGACTCTGGACATCGGGTTCATCGAAGAAGCGGCCATGCTCCACGACATCGGCGTGGCCTTCACGTCGGCCCCGGGACTCGGCTGCCACGGAAACGCCCCCTATATCCTGCACGGCATCATCGGCAGGGATATCCTCGAGCGGGAGGGACTCCCCCGCCACGGCCTCATCTGCGAGCGTCACATAGGGGTCGGACTGACCGTCGCCGACATCAGGAAGCAGAATCTCCCCCTGCCGCTGCGCGACATGGTCCCTGTGACCACGGAAGAGAAAATCGTTGCCTTCGCGGATCTCTTCTTCTCGAAAAAACCGGACATCCTCACCGTGGAGAAACCCCTTGAGCAGGTACGGCGGGAGTTGGCCCGGTTCGGCGAAGAGAAGGTGGCCATTCTGGATGGCTGGCTCGTGGAATTCGGCAAAAAGCTGATTTGACATCAGCCTCCCGTAAGACTATATAAGACAAGTATCCTGAGATAAACGTAAGGGAGTGGCTATGAACCTTAAAAACTGTATCCTCGCATTGGCTATCGCCCTTACCCTCTCCGCCTGCGGCAGCAATTTCGAATGGTTCCCGGCCGTCGCAGACTCCACATCCCCCAGAGTATCCGCGATCATCGCGGGCAAAACCTTTTCAAACAGCACGACCGCCTTTGTGAGCATCCTGCCGGCAGCCGTCACGTTCAACTCCAGCGAGCCGGCGACCATCTACTACACGACCGACGGGAACGAACCGTCGACGGCATCCCCCTCGGTAGTGATCGCGTCGAGCAACTCGTCCACCCCGGGGCCGACAATCACCCTCACGGATACGATCCTGAAGTTTTTCGGCATCGACAAATCTCCCAAGCTCAACCAATCGACAACGGTCTCCATCAAAGTTGTAAAGTCGCCCTGACCTCAACCCAGCAGCCTTTGCACTGCCTCTTCCGCGGCGGTCACGATCTCTGCGGGACTTTTCCGCGAAAGAGCCAGGGGCTCACCGAACCTGACCACAACCCGCCCCCGCTTCGGCCAGCGGGCACCGACCGGCAGCACCGTTTCCAGCCCGTTGATCGCCACCGGCACGACCGGCAGTGACAGCTCCTTGACCATGATCCCCAATCCCTGACGGAACGACTGGAGAGAACCATCCCTGCTCCGGGCCCCTTCGGGGAAGACCAGCAGGGACATCCCCCTGTCCGTTAGGCGCCCCATGTGGCAGAGTGCTCCCCTGAACCCGCTGGACTGGGGGAGAGGGAATACGCCCAGGACCAGGCTGCAGTACTCGAACGCGGACAGCTTCCAGAACCGCTGGAGCATGGTGGTGAAGTTGACGAAAAAGAACTCCGCCCATGCGGCGGTGGCACACCGGTAACGGACCGAAGCCGGCAGGGAGAACATGATGCATGGCTGGTCCAGGTAACTGGTATGGTTGGCAACGAAGATGACCGGCCCACCCAGGCCTGCAAGCCGTTCCGCCCCCTCGGTGCGCAGGGAGACGAAGAGGGAGAGGAGCGGCCGGTGGAGGATGCCGTCGGCCAGTGACCTCACCCACCTGAACAGCGGTGCCGAGGTCCAGAGGCGCAGCCCCCGCGGAGGCGGGACCTGCTCCCGGCGGGAAATCATCCCCCTGACATCGCCCACCTTGGTCTGGGGGCCGATGGCTGCATCATCCAGGTCTATCCTGAACTCCTGCTCGATGGCGGTCACCAGTTCCAGCCGGGCAATGGAGGTCAGACCCAGGTCCGCGACCAGAAACGACTCTTCCCCGACGACCTCGGCGGGAAGGCCGAGAACTCCCGCAACAAGCATGGTCAACCGGTCGCCAGTAGGGGGGGTGCCGGTGGTCCCGGATTCGGCCTTCCCCTTGAGACGCTCCCTCACCGCGAATTTTTTCACCTTGAGCGTTGTTGTCTTCGGAAGTTCGTGTTCGGGCCAGAGAGTGTAGCCGGTAATCCGGTGCAGGTCGTCGATGGCAGCGTTCGCCTCATTGACAATCTCTCCAAGGGGGCGACCGCTCCCGTCGGGCACAATGACGGCGTGCACCTCCTCGCCGCCGCTTCGCGGCATGCCGATGACACAACACTCCCGGACGCCGGCGACCCGTGACAGGACCTCTTCCAGTTCCTCCGGGTAGACGTTTATCCCCCCGGTGGTCACGATCAGATCCTTTGCCCGTCCCCGCACGACCAGCGCACCGGAGCGGTCAAGTCCCCCCAGGTCGCCGGTACGGAACCAGCCATCGGCGGTGAAGGCTCCCTCCGTTGCGGCTTCGTTTTCGTAGTATCCCGAGAAAACGTTCCCTCCCCTCACCTGGATCTCACCATCGACGAGGCGAAGTTCCACCCCCGGCAAGGGCCACCCCACCGCTCCTTCCACCTGCCGGCCGATGGTATTTGCCGTGAGCACCGGTGAGCATTCACTCAATCCGTACCCTTCCACGACCGTATAACCGGCGGCGCTCCAGAAACGGAACAGCTCCGGGGAGAGGGGGGCCCCGCCGGAGACAAACAGGTCGAAGTGCCGGCCGAACCGTCTCCTCAGGGGGGTGAACAGAAGGGGGCGCAGCAGGGGCGGCAAGGATGGCGACACGGAGAGCATCCACGTCAGCAGGCCGGCGAGCCCCCTGGCGGCAAATGCCTGCTCCACCGAGCCCTTCAGCAGCTGAAGGAGCCGGGGGACTGCCACCACCACCCGGACATCCTCCCCGCCAAAGGCCTCCATGATGGCGGAAGGCTTGAGCGTCCGCACGTACACAATCGTCCCCCCGAGGCTCAGGGGGGCAAGGAATCCGGCCATCTGCTCGAACATGTGGGAAAGGGGCAACAGGGAGAGGAAGGTATGGTCGGAGGATATTTCCGGGAACTGCCCCGTCACCTGGTGCAGGTTGGTTGCCAGGTTCCGATGGGAGAGGACCACCCCCTTCGGGGCTCCGGTCGTACCTGAGGTATAGACAAGTTCGCAGGTATCGTCAGGTGCGGGAACAGGGATGGGGAGACGGGGGACCACGGTTTCCAGCAGGTCTTCCAGCTCCTCCAGCATGACCGAAGGGACCCCGTCGAGATGCTCGACCCTGGCCCTACTCTGCAGGGCAAAGGTGGCCCGGGAGTGGGCGGCAATCCCCCCTGCCCGTTCCAGACCGGACAGGAAGTCGACCGGTACGACCACCCCTCCCCTGGCGACGATCCCCCAGAAGGCGACAACCCACGCCGTCGAGTTGGGCCCCCACAGGAGAACCCTGTCACCAGGTCCGACACCCTGCTGCTCAAGGAAAGCCGCCATCCTGACCGCACGGAGGTAGAGTTCGGCATAGCTGCAGGTGAAACGGCGGATGCCGCTCCGGTAGACGATGGCTGTCCGTCCGCCGCGGTTTCGAAAACTTTCCAGTACCTCGTGCAGCCCGATCATTCTTCATCCCCTGCTAACATGTTGTAAATCTCCCTCCATTACAGTATAAATGTTTAATCCAAGGTAACAATCGCTTAACATTCAGCAGGGACACAGTAATTTCAGGGGTATGTCATGCAGATGAAAGTCGGCAGTATGCTGGTCAGGAACAATGTCATTACCGAGGCACAGCTGGAAGAAGCCCTGCGCAACCAGGTCATATTCGGCGGCAAGATAGGGACCAACCTGATAGAACTCGGCTATGTGACCGCCGAAAAACTGGCAGAGTTTCTCAGCAAAAACAAGGGGGTCCCTGCAGCCACCACAAGGGACCTGGAAAACATCCCCGCCGATGTCATTGCCGTCCTGCCGCCGGACGTCGTGAAAAAATACCAGGTAATCCCCCTCGCGCTGGAAAAGAAGAGGCTGACCGTGGCCATGGTCGACCCGTCGGATCTTGCCGCCATCGACAAGCTCTCCTTCATGACCGGCATGTACATCAATCCGGTCGTCATTCCCGAACTGCTTCTCCTCATGGCCCTGGAACGCTACTACAAGATCAGGCGGGAGACCCGTTACATTGCCATAGCCAGGGACATGCGCCGTGAACCACAGGCAGCGGCAACGGTGGAGATCAACGAGATCCCGCCTCCTGTGGTACAGCAGGCGGAGGAACCGGTGGAGGAAGTCATCGAGATCCCCGGGGAGTTCGCGGGGTTCGACAAGGTGGAGACGCCGGAATCTCCTGCGGAGCCGGAGCCGGAAGAGAATTACAACATGACCGACATGTGCAATGCCCTTGCCGGTGCGACATCCCGAGACGCCATAGGGGAAGCGCTGATGGAGTACCTGCGCCAGAAGTACTTCCGCTGCGCCCTGTTCCTCCCCAAGGAGCCCAACCTCACCGGATGGCTGGCAGCGGCGGCGGAGGGCTACGTGGAGAACTTCAGCGACGTGAAGATAGAGATGAGCGCCCCCTCCTCCTTCCTGCAGGTCATCGAGACCAAGAATTTCTGCATGGGCCAGCTTATCAACCCTGCCGACCTCAAGGCCGCGTCAACCGTCGGCGGCAAGGACCACCCGGCTGTCCTGCTGCCGATTGTCCTGATGAACCGTGTCGTGGCCATCCTCTGCGTGTTCGACAACCTGGAGAACCTCGCCAGGGGGCTGGGAGAGCTGCAGAAGATCGCCGTCAAGAGCGCCATGGCCTTCGAAATCCTCATCATGAGGAACAAGATCCAGATGGTATGAGTCGCCCCCCCTCTCCCCGACAGACGAAAAAAGCCCCGCCGGCAGGAACCGGCGGGGCTTTTTCATCGTATGCTCCACGGACTATTTGAGGAGCGTGTTGATCCGTTCCAGATCGGCCCCGACAACCTGCTGCCCGTTGATGAAGAAGGACGGGGTACCGTCAATGCCGAGCATGCGGGCAAACTCCATGTGCTGGGAAGCGAGGTCCTTGATCTCCTTGCTGTACTCCACGGTCGTCGCAGGCAGCGGTTTACCTGCCATCATCTCGTGATAGGCCGCCTCCTTGTCCTTGGCACTGAGGATGTAATAGACCTTGGTGATGGCGTTGGGGTGGGCCAGGGGGGTCAGGAAGACGTAACGGGTCACGTCACTCCTGTTTTTCAGTCCTTCAGAGGCGCGACGACAGTAGGGGCAGTCGGGATCGGTGAACTCGATCAGCGTCTTCGGACCGTTGCCGATCTTGACCGCCTTGTCAAGGGGAAGGTCCTTGAGCTTGGCCAGCGCCTCTTCCTGGGCTTTTTTCTTCAGTTCCCGCTTCTTTTCACCGGTGATGTTCTGGCCGGTGGTGGTGTATATGTCCCCGACCACCAGCAGATCCTTTTCCGGGTAGAAGTAAAACACGTTCTGGCCGGTCACGACTTCATAGAGACCCTTGATCTGGCTTTCCACGACACTTTCGACCTTCAGCTGCGGGAAGGCCTTCCTGACGGCGGCTTCGGGCTTCTCGACCAGGGGTGCGGCGCTCGCCGGCAGCATGGTCAGGGTGAGGACAAACAGGGCGATCAGGGCAGACGTAACGTTTCTCATCCGGTAAACTCCTTTGTGTGGTTGCGGCAGCGTACAGACTGTCATAGTTTGCTTCTGTAGGGAGGGTTCTGTCCGACCACTTCAACGACCGGCGCTCCGTCCAGTTCCTCGAGTTCACCGGTGTCTTCCCCGAACTCCGGGTCTCCCACCGCCCAGGCGTAGAGCTTTTCCGAGTCCAGAAGGACGGGTTTCGCCGGCGTGTCGAACATCCTGTTCTGCATGGCTTCGTCGAACAGGCCGATGCATCCGTGGGATGCGGGGCGTCCCGGCAGATCCCTCGCATGGAGCCAGTATGCCACATTGTCCGGAGCGATGTAAAACCGCATCGCATTATCCATGGGATACTGCTCCTCATCGTTCTCGGTTTTGTACAGGGAGGAGGTATGGTTCCGATGGCGGGCATCGATGCGATAGATGCCGGTGGGGGTCTCGTATCCCGGCCGTCCCGTGGCGGCAGGCATGGAGAATTTCAGCTTGCCGTGCTCATACGCCCCCAGCCACTGCTCGGAAAGGCTGACGAGGATGTATTTTTCATGGTTCCTCGCCGGCTGGTAGGCGGCCGGCAAGGGGGTGTACCCCCTGACGGCAGCGAGATCATCCGGAACCTTGAGGGTCATGCCGGGATAGACATGCCTGCGGTCTACCCGGTTGAACCTGGCGACTGTCTGCCAGTCGGCGCCGAAAAGGGACTCAAGGGTTTCGTTGGGACGGATGAAGTGCCCATGCCACTTGATATCCTTCTGGCTGGGATACTCGACCCTCGTCAGATCCTCCCTGGCGGGATCGAGAGGGTTCGCCGCCGGTTCGGCGGTGCTGGAAGGATGGTGAACGGTTACGGCGGAAACAATGGCAACCGCGAGGATATAAGGGAATATCTTGTACATCTGTCAGTCGGACCTATCCCGCGACCCGGGCGTCAGCCCCGGTCAGATACCGTGCAACGATCGCGTCAACCGCCGAATAGGGATCGGTCTCCCGTGCGGACATGCCGCTGAGGATCTCGGCCAGGGTGCCGTTCGAGGCGATTCTGCCGTAAATGTCCCGGAAGAGGCGATCCCTGAGCATTTCCATGAGGATAGTGGAGTTCTTTTCGCTGTTGAATCGGTGGATGTCACCGGAGGTGTGCAGATAGGCGCGGTGGGCCTCGTACTCGGCCACCAGCTCGTCGATTCCCACACCGCGGCTTGCCTCGGTACGCAGTACCTTGGGAACCCATTCCCCCGGGGCGCGCTCCCCCATCTCCAGCATCATGGAGAGTTCGCGCACCGTCCGGTCGGCGCCGTCACGGTCGGCCTTGTTGACCACGAAGACATCGGCAATCTCGAGGATCCCCGCCTTGATCGCCTGGATATCGTCGCCAAGCCCCGGAACCATGACGACGGTGGTGGTGTGGGCCATCCTGACGATGTCGACTTCATCCTGGCCAACGCCGACCGTTTCAATGATGATGACGTCCATCCCCATGGCATCCATGACATTGACCACATCGCCGGTGGAACGGGAGATGCCGCCGAGACACCCCCGCGTGGCAAGGCTCCGGATGAAGACGCCTTCGTCATCCGCATGGCGGTTCATCCTGATCCTGTCCCCGAGGATGGCCCCCCCCGTGAAGGGGCTGGTGGGGTCAACGGCAACGATGCCGACACGTTTGCCCAGTTTTCTATAGGCCGCGGTTATCTGGTCCACCAGGGTGGATTTGCCGGCTCCCGGAGGACCGGTGATACCGATCAGGTATGCCCTGCCGGTATGGGGATAAAGCTGCTTCAGTTCATCTATGGAGGAGGTAAAGCCATCATCGACATCCCGCATCAGCCGGGCAGCAGCACGTATGTCGCCCTGCAGGATCTTTTCTGCCAGTCCCATGAAAGTGTGTCCTTATGAAAACAAAACCGAACTACCCGTGAATATGTTCCTTAACCCAGGCAACGATATCCTCGGTGGAGGTACCGGGAGTGAAGACCTCCTTGATGCCGGCGCTTTTCAGCCCCGGGATATCGTCCTCCGGGATGACCCCGCCGCAAAACACCGCGATATCATCGGCGTTTTTCTCCTTGAGCAGCTGGCAGACCTTGGGGAGCAGGGTATTGTGCGCACCGGAAAGGATCGAGAGGCCTATGCAGTCGACGTCCTCCTGGATCGCCGCAGCGACGATCTGCTCCGGGGTCTGGTGAAGCCCGGTGTAGATGACCTCCAGTCCCGCATCGCGAAAAGCCCTTGCCACGACCTTTGCCCCCCTGTCGTGACCGTCGAGACCCGGCTTGCCGACCAAAACCCTCAGTTTTCTTTCTGCCATGGTACCCCTCCTGTTTATGAACGTAAAATGTGCCTGTAACTGTATATGTGAGACAAAACTGCCGCTACTTTTCTATGCCTTCCCGGGCCGGGACTCCGGCCTTGTAATAGTGCTTTATCTCGCGCATCTCCGTCACGAGGTCAGCCACGTCGATCACGCGCTCATCGGCATTCCTTCCGGTGAGCACAAGCTCGACGGCGGGCGGTCGCAGCCTGATGAATTCCAGGAGGTCATCGACTGTCAGAAGGCCGAAATAAACCGCACCGTTAATCTCGTCGAGAATGACGACATCATACTCGTTTGACAGCATTTTCTCCCGGGCGAGTGCAAGAGCCTCCACAGCAAGCCGCTTGTCCTCCTCGGCGGGGTTGTCCCTGTTGACCCAGCCGGGCCGCCCGGTAGGGATGATGGTCAATTCGGGAGCCAGCCTTGCCGCTGCAACGTGCTCCCCATAGGGGCCGCCACCTTTCATGAACTGAATCATGATGACCTTGAGCCCCCGTCCGACCCCCCTCAGGGCAAGACCCAGCGCCGCGGTGGTTTTCCCCTTGCAGTTACCGGTGTAAACCTGAACACACCCCTGTTTCAGCTTCATAACACCCCGGCTTTGCCCTCATACTTTACTGAGAGTAAAATTACAAACAGTGTTGCATAATAACAACCGCCCGATTTTGCTGTCAAGATTAAAGCAGTTCGCGTCAGGCTAAAAAAAAGGCCTTACGGAACTACCGTAAAGCCTCTGATACTGCCTATGGTGCGAGAGGGGGGACTTGAACCCCCACACCTTTCGGTGCCAGATCCTAAGTCTGGTGCGTCTGCCAATTCCGCCACTCTCGCAGAAATTCAGGTCAACGGACAACATGCTTACCCTGAACTGATGTGTGTGGCACGCCCGACAGGATTCGAACCTGTGGCCTACGGCTTAGAAGGCCGTTGCTCTATCCAGCTGAGCTACGGGCGCAGATGATTCTACGACGTGCGTTTACGTGCCCTACTGCTTCTGCCCTGTGCGCCACCAGTCTACGGTGACACGCGAACAGGAAGCATGCCATAGACGTCATCCGGAATCAAGCACAATCTGGGACAGCTCCTCCGAACGACGGCTAAATCTGGTAGTCCTCGACGAACACCCTCACCTGCCTCGGCCGCACATACACCTGCTCCCCCTGCTGCAGGCCGATGCTCTGGTAGGTGTCCCGGGTGAGTTCCGCCTCGATGAACTCGCCGCCCCCTGCGACGACGAGGGTCACCCGCACGGAGGGGCCGAGTTTCTGGATATGCTTGATTTCTGCCCTGAGTGCGGTGGAGTCCTGGGGACTGCGCTCGATCTCGATATCGTGGGAGCGAACGTAGGAGACCGCATTCCGGCTGTCCGGCTCGATCCCGCCGTGCTGGAGCCTGCCGTGGAAGAGGTTGACGTTGCCGAGGAAGTTGAGCACGAAGGGGTTGGCCGGGTGGTCGTACACCTGGTCCGGCGTGCCTGCCTGCTCTACCCTCCCCTTGTTCATGACGACGATCCGGTCGGCAACCTCCAGCGCTTCTTCCTGGTCGTGGGTGACGAAGACGCTGGTAACATGGATCTCGTCGTGCAGCCGTCGCAGCCAGCGGCGCAGTTCGGCCCGCACCTGGGCGTCCAGGGCGCCGAACGGCTCGTCGAGGAGGAGCACCTGGGGCTCGACCGCCAGGGCCCGGGCCAGGGCGATCCGCTGGCGCTGGCCGCCGGAGAGCTGGGCCGGGTAGCGGTCGGCCAGGAAGTCCAGCTGCACCAGTTTGAGCAACCCCATGACCTTGTCGCGAATCTCCCCCTTGGATGGGCGGCTGCTTCTCGGCCTGACGGTGAGTCCGAATGCCACGTTGTCGAACACGGTCATGTGCTTGAACAGGGCATAGTGCTGGAAGACGAAGCCGACCTTCCGCTCCCGGACGTGGCGGTCGGTGGTGTTTTCGCCGTTGAACAGGATCCGCCCGGCATCCGCCGATTCCAGCCCGGCGATGATCCGCAGCAGGGTGGTCTTGCCACACCCCGAGGGGCCGAGGAGGGCCACCAGTTCGCCGGCGGGGATGGTGAGGCTGACGTTGTCCAGGGCGGTGAAGTCGCCGAACTGCTTGTTGATGCTTTCTAATTCGATACTCATAGCATTTCCTTTAAACTCAGGTGAAAGGAGCGAGGACCGAGGATCGAGGAAAAATCAAATTAAATCCTCGATCCTCGTTCCTTTAGCCTCGTTCCTAATGTTCCATTTGCCGCTGCACCTGCCATTCGGCAATCGTCTTGACCACCAGGGTCACCAGGGCGAGGAAGGCGAGGAGCGAGGCCACGGCAAAGGCGGCGGTGTAGTTGTACTCGTTGTAGAGGATCTCCACCTGCAGTGGCACGGTGTTGGTCATGCCGCGGATGTGGCCGGAGACGACCGAGACGGCGCCGAACTCCCCCATGGCCCGGGCGTTGCACAGGATGACACCATAGATGATCCCCCACCTGATGTTGGGAAGGGTGACGCGGAGGAAGGTCTGCAGGCCGCTGGCTCCGAGGACCATGGCTGCCTCTTCCTCGTCCTTCCCCTGGGACTCCATAAGGGGTATCAGCTCCCGGGCGATGAAGGGGGAGGTGACGAAGATCGTGGCCAGGATGATGCCGGGGACGGCGAAGATGATCTTCAGATCATGGGTCTCCAACCAGGGGCCCTGCCACCCTTGCCGGCCGAAGATGAGAACGTAGATCAGGCCCGAGATGACCGGCGAGACGGAGAACGGCAGGTCGATGAGGGTGATGAGCAGGTTCTTGCCGGGGAAGGTGAACTTGGCGATGGACCAGGAGGCCGC
Organism: uncultured Geobacter sp.; assembly: GCA_937860145.1. Classification (GTDB taxonomy): domain Bacteria; phylum Desulfobacterota; class Desulfuromonadia; order Geobacterales; family DSM-12255; genus CALMBF01. Next base: position 329 of record CALMBF010000089.1, on the reverse strand, counting down.
AACGCCGAACACCAGGTTGAGCGGCACCGCAATGGCGGCGGTCACAAGGGTCAGCTTGACCGCGGCTAGGGTGTCGGCTTCTTTCAGCGCCTCAAGGTAGACGGACCACCCCTTCTCGAATGCCTGACTGAACACCGCCGCCAGGGGGAGCGCCAGGAACAGGGCGAGGAATATCAGGGCGATGGCCGTAAGGAGCCAGCGGATTACTGGAGGTTCTTTGATCGCTGTGGCTTTGCTTCTGCTCATGACATCCTCATCTAGTCATTGATATTTGTTCAGTAGTGTCCCAACGTTTAGTTGAATAAAAACAGCTGGTTATTGTTTTGCTC
>CALMBF010000088.1 GCA_937860145.1 uncultured Geobacter sp. | reverse complement strand
CGCCGGCACGAAACCGTAATTTTTTGCTTGACGGGCCGGCGACCCATCTGCTAAAAAAGAAAGCTCATTCCCCAATAGCTCAGTCGGTAGAGCGGGTGGCTGTTAACCACCATGTCCCTGGTTCGAGTCCGGGTTGGGGAGCCAAGCGTTACGCTCAGCAAAACTTTTTGTTGAGCTCAGATCAGATGGCTCTATGGCAGGCAACTCCCATAGAGCCATTTTGATTTTGCCTGCCTTTTTACCGTCATTGTCGACATTCTTCTCTTCGAAATATGTCACCTTCTTCACCAACAGATGCACCAGATCGTATTTTTCATCGGTCGTCAGATTGTCATAAACGTCCCTGAAATGCTTAAAGCTGTCTCGTATTCTCTCTGCACTTATCGTGTTTTTCTCTATAGCGTTGATTTCGTCATCGATTGACGCAATTTCAGCATTTAACTGCTCGGCTTGCATCCTTAGCGCAGTAAGTTCCTGGACGATGTAAACAGCGCCCCCTGTATTCTTGGCGCCGCCCTCGCCAAGCACTTCGAGGAGATTCCTTACCTTATTGTCGATCTGAGGCAGGCTGTCTGCCAGAGTTTTTCTTTTAGCCGCGAGTTCCTTGGCTTTGGCGCGCTGATCTTTTGTGGCTTTATCTACGACCCTCTCGATCACCTGCGTATCTTCTGAAAGGAATTTGAGCTCTTTGATTACTGCTTCCTCCAGTCGCCGCGCGGGCACGCTGCCGATTTCGCACGGGTCTTGGCTTTTGTCGTTGTCTACGGTGCAGCGATAGTAGAAATATTTTTTGCCCTTCGAGGTCGAAAAAGTCGGCGACATTCCAGAACGGCACGATCCGCACCTGACAAGCCCTTTCAGAACAAACGTGTTATCTTCAGCCTGTCGATAGCCGGTCTTAGTCACAGTGTTCGCCTGGAGCATTGCCTGGACAGTAGCAAACAACCCTTCGTCGACGATTGCCTGATGCTGCCCTTCGTAGATATTTTCTTTGTGGCGCACTTTACCGATATAGACCGGATCGTTAAGAATCCTGCTGACGCTATTTTTCTGAAACGGACCACCACCCCTTGTTATTCCTGCGCTAGTAGTCCATTTTTTCAGGCGGTAGCCTCTGTTGTTAAGATCACTGGCGGCTGCGCTCAGTGAGCCAAGCCTCACGTAGGTAGCAAATACCTCTCTAACAAGCGGAAGTTCGGATTCGTTTGGCACTAGGCCTTTGTTATCGGCATCGATGTCATAGCCAAGCCGAAGATGGCCTCCGTTAAACATCCCTTGTTGTGCGCGATAGGCCATTACGTCAATCGTCCGCTCTGATGTTTGCTCCCGCTCCATCTGGGCAAAGGTAAGCAGCATCCTCATAAAACCTCTGCCGGTCGCGGTAGATGTGTCGAAGCTCTCCTGAACAGAGATCAGGTCAACTCCTTTTGCTTCAAAAGCCTTAAGAAGGGTCTCGAAATCCAATAAATTTCGCGAAAGCCGATCAGCCTTCTTGGCGATGACGGTATTGATTATCCCCGCCGCGCATCGATCGATTATATGCCATCCCGGCACCTTTGCAGTGGCCCAACGATTATATAGCTGATCCGCAAAAAGGCTCGACGGGTGCATCTCTGCGAGGTCATACCCCGTATATTCGGCATAAACAGCTTCGGAACTTGGCCAGTTCAGAAACTCCGCGACCTTGGACAAAGAAAGAGAATTTCGATCCATCGTGAAAAAACAGAGCGACGGATCCAGGGCATCAATCTGCTGCGTGTCGAAAAATTCCAGCGTGAAGTCTTTATGGGAAATAAATGCGGAGACCATTTTCCCACCTGATAGCCAGGGGAGTCGCTCTCGACAGGGCATCACTCTCGCTGCCCGTCCGGAGCGCCCATCTGGCGTCCGGACCGGATGCCAGTCAATCCTGTTCCCAAACCATGACTTTTTCTGCATTTCAGCGCCCTCCCAATTCTGCCTGTTCAAACTCTCTTCGCAATTTGACGGCACGGTCGGCAAACGTTGCCTTTTGCGTGTGCACAAAAGTATTCAGTTCGTATTTTTGCCGTTCGATGAACCAGCAGAAAAATATAAACGCCGCTCCGACTATGACGTCGATGGCAATGCCGGCCAGGGGCTTCCAGAAATAGAGGACAGTGCTGCAGACAACCAGTACCATAATAAAAATGCTGGCTCTCCTCTGCAGATCCAGGATCTGGACCTTGGCAATCGACAGTGCACTCCGAACAAGGTCGTCGAGAAGTTCCAGAAAGCGATCGACATTGTACTCATACCCGGCACGGTCACCGCGCTGAAGCTTGTTCGTGGAAATATGCTCGAGCGCCAACAGGTCAGGATCCGACAGGACTATATCGACCTCCATCCGAGGGAACCATGAACTCACTTTTGCCTCTATTTTGTACTGATCAGCCAGCTCTACGGTGACATTGCACTTGAGCTTTGAAGTTTTTATCCTCATTCAAATCTCCTTGAGGTAGCACTCCTGGATATCCGATTCCTGAATACCCAGATATGCCAAAGTCTGCCGCTGGGTCGCGTGGTTGAAGACTGTCATCAATGTCGGGATATCGACGCCATGTTGCGTTCGCATCATGTATCCCCAGGTTTTTCGAAGAGTGTGCGATCCATAGTTTCCAGGCAAGTTGATCTGCCGGCACCACCCCTTGACCATCTTGTTGAGAGATGACACAGTCAGTCGGTCGCCGGATTTTTTTGATACGAAGAGATAGGCATCGTCACGGGCATCGGGGCGACTGGCAAGCAGTCTTCCAACCGCGGCATAGACAGCAGCATTGATCGTCACTCGACGAAGCTTGCCGGTTTTCTCTTCGCGGACGACAAAAGATTCTCCTACCCCAAGGTGCCGAACGTCACCAACGGTGATTTTGAGCAGGTCGCCCCCGCGCAGGTTGGTGTTGATACCGGATACGAAAATGCACAAATCTCTCGGCCGGTCGGCGAGGAGTTTTTTGATCAGGGCGACGTCCCTGGTCTTTCGGATCGGCTCGACCCTGATGCTGCTTCCCAGTTGAGGGTGGTTCCGCGACTGGGTGTGTTTCCCGCCAACTATTTCCGATTTTTCACATTTTGTTGGCATTACTTTTCCCTCCGCCATCAACTTCGCCAATCCGTCATCGGATAACAGACGTATTTATGCATAGTTACGCCCGCATCGCTTGTCCTGGCCAACTTTTGTATGAAAGTTGGCATTATTTCCCGTCTCCCTTCACGACAGAGTGATGGTGGATACCATTCACACGGGCATGGTGGATCGATGCGGCGACGTAGGTGCACATCACAAACGTGCCAATCGTCGTTGCCAAGGAATACTGGTGGGCAACTGCCAGCCAATGCAGTGGCAACATGACGAATTCCGCACTCCAGCGAATAGCATCAAAGTGTTGGCTGAATTTGAACATAGGTTCCTCCCGTCTGCAGGATATGGTGCCGGCATATTATACAGCATTTACTGTATATGGCTGACAAAAAAATATCTTCTTTAGATCAGGGATTCGATAGCGTCAGCGTTGATACGCAGGTAGGTAGTCAGGAGACGTCTGAGGATAACGGCGCGGGAGACACCTTCCCGGGTTGCGAGCACCTTAAGCCGGGAGGCATCGTCTGGATGTATATATATAAGTACACGTTGCGGATAGGACGTGGCTTCGGGTTCGGGGTCGATCGGACCGTCGGCACATTTGCGAATGGCGAGGCGGGCGATCGACGACAGGTTCATGCCGGTCTCCCGCAGCCTCGTGAGCCGGGAGTATTGGTCTGCAGACAAATATACGTTGAATTCGACCCGTTCGACAGCCATGCCGCCATCATAAGCGGTGGCTGTCGATTGTCAAGAACTCTCCCAAGATGGCCGCCAGCACAAAATTTTTGCGTCATAATAACCGAGAGTTATGCCCAGCCGATCCTGTTGATGGCACGGACATGGAATATGCGATGCCATCAACTTCAAGGAGGCTGTAGATGGAAATTTTACAGGTTGTAATGGTCGCAGGAGCAGTCGGTATAGTTGTCGGGGTCATCGGGATGCTGGTAGCCAACTGGTTCAAAGCCAAAGCATTGGCTACCAAGACACCTACCCTGAACCCGACAAGCAACAAGGGCAAGGCCAGCACTAATAAACGTGCTGTGAGCAAATCCTGCGAGAAGGTTGCCGCCGGCACAGCCTCCCCACATGCTCCGAAACAACGTCGTGGCCGCCAGGCGAAGGTTTCCGTATCAGGCGAACCTCAGGCTAAATCACCGGTCGAAGCAGTAAAGAAGCGTCGCGGCCGTCCGACCAAGGCAGAAGTGGCCGCACGTCAGGCTTCCGTGACTACGTGGGAGGGTAAAGCCATCAAGACCAACAGCGTAGTTACCGTGAGAAATGCCATGACGGACCAAGATAGTCTGCTCGATACTTTTCTCAACCTCTCACCGGAGCAGTTGCAATTGCTGGCATCCATGCCTGTAGGACAAGTTCCTCCTACCCTCTCGAAGGAGGGCTTGACCACCTAATTATGCAGTCGTGACATACCGATACAAATGCCTCTCCATTTTACCCGGGAGAGGCATTGGTATTTTGGCAATCTTGCATAGTCATTGTCGCCAGCCATCTTCACTGTCACAGTATTAATGCCTCTGGCATCGATCTTTCCCCATACAAACCGCCCCAGCAGGTTTCGGCAGTAGCCGTCTCTGCCAGAACCGCAATACCTGAAAATCTTCACAAAATATTCTAACAAACGTAACGTCAATGCCACATCCATAGGGTATCATGGCGCCGTTTAGTACAACGAAGAACCATTAATACTGCTCTATCTCTCCCGTGTCATCACCCGAGCGATAAGCGTTTTATAGGTTCAACTACATTAACAAGGAGGAAGACGTGAACAAGAGGTTTGCAGTAGCAGGAATGCTAGCAGTCACCTTAGCTAGCCAGAGTGTATACGCCAAAACACTTGAGGATATCCTTAAGGAAAAAGGTGTCATCACTGAAGAAGATTACAAAACTGTCACCAAAAGCAAGTCATTCGACTACAAACCAGGGAAGGGTTTTACTTTAACTGACCCTGACGAGAAATTTCAGCTGTCTCTGGGTGGCAGTATGCAACTCCAGTATGCTTTCACCGATAACGAGGTGAAACCTGACGTCAGCGAATTCCGTCTGCGGCGGATCAAAACCACCTTCAACGGCTACGCCTATACCAAGGACCTGACCTACAAGATGGTCCTCAACTGGGCGGAGATCGGCAACGGCACCACCAGCGGCAAGGTAATGGAAGAGACCTTCCTGAACTACAAGCTAGCGGACGCAGCCCAACTCATGCTGGGACAGGATAAGGTTCAGTTCGCCCGCCAGGAGATCACCTCTTCCGGAGCGCAGCAGTTCGTAGATCGCTCCTTCGTGGTAGATGCATTCAAGCCCTCTTATGACACAGGCCTCAACCTGCACGGCGATATCATGAAGGGACGGATCAAGTACGATGCTGGCATCTTCGGAGGCGCCGGCCAATCCACCAGAAACCTCGACAACATGAATGCCCTCAACTTCCGGATCGCTGTTAACCCCTTCGGTGATATGAAGTATTCGGAAGCCGATCTGGAAAGCTCCCCTACCCCGCTGATGTCCGTGGGGGCTAGCTACTACATGAATGAACTCCAGAAAACCGCAGCGGATAAATTTGACACCAATGCAATCTCTTATGCCTCATCCAACGGCTGGTTGGGTAAAAATATCGGGATATTCAATGCAACTGAAAAGGTAAGCATTGATCAACTCGGTATCGATGCGGCTTTCAAGTGGCAGGGCCTTTCTCTCCAGGGTGAATACTTCTGGGCTAGAGGTGAAGGTAACACCTCTAACAAGGACGTGTTTGCCCAAGGCTTCTACGCCCAGGCCGGTTATTTCATCCTGCCGAAGCACCTTGAAATTGCGATGCGGTATGCCTGGATGGACCCCAACCGTGACCTAAAAAACAACCTGACCAGCGAGATCCAAGGTGCGGTCAGCTACTACTTCTTTGACCACAATCTGAAGCTCCAGGCGGATATGACCAACCATCACGAAAACAAAGACAAGAGTGACAACCTTATCGGCCGCATTCAGGCCCAGCTCAACTTCTAGCTTCAGCGGCTCATACGAGCCTCCTTTGTATGGGGGGCACCGATCCCCCAATTTTTCTTCAGCGAAAACCCGCTCTCAGCGGGTTTTCGTCTTTATTCTTTCGTTGCTTCAAAATCACTTGCCACAGACTGGCCTAGAGATTAGTGGGAAGGTAATATCTCCATTAGCAGTGCAGTACTATTTACGGAGGGGGAACAGACCATCCCACCGAAACATCAAGTACTGATTCTCTTATGATTTATATTTCTGTGCCTAAAGTATGGGTATCGGAGTTGTAACTCGGGCAATTGCTTACGTCACCGTTTCTTCATAAGCTCCTTGTCAGATTAATGTGGCACAAAAAAAGGCAGTTACATGATTTCATGTAACTGCCTAAGTTGTATGGCTCACCTTGGTGAACCATAGTCGAGTTTTCTGCGCTATACCGCCGTGTGTCGGATATCCTTCCCCTTGACCATGAAGATGACCATTTCCGCCACGTTGGTGGCATGGTCGGCGATCCTCTCCAAGCATTTAGAGATGTGGTTGATTTTCATGGCACGGGATATGGCGGCGACATCTCCGATCATGTAGGTGAGAAGTTCGCGCTGGATCTGCTCGTTCAGGTTGTCGACGAAGTTGTCGTCACGGCATACCTTCAGGGCCAGATCCGCATCACCCCGGACAAAGGCGTCCAACGCCTCCTTCACCATGGTCCCCGCGTGCAGCGCCATCCGTGGCAGATCGATGTACGGCTTGAGAGGGGGTTCCTCGTTCAACTCTTTGGCCCGCTTGCCGATATTGCGGCACTGGTCGCCGATCCGCTCCAGGTCGGTGACGATCTTCAAAGCCAGGGTGATGAAGCGCAGGTCCCGGGCTGCCGGTTGACGCAGGGCCAGCACCTGCAAGCAGCGCTCGTCGATCTCCATCTCCAGGCGGTTGATCTCGTGATCAAAGGCGATGACCCGTTCGGCCATGGCCGAGTCCCGTTCCACCAGAGACTTGAGAGCATCGTTGATCATCAGTTCGACCTTTCCTCCCATCTCCAGAAGCCGCTCCCTGATCGTGTTGAGCTCCTCGTCGTACTGTCTGCTGAAATGTTCTCGTTCCATAAAATCTCCAATGTGTAAAAAACTGATAAAACTTTTCACCGCAAAGCCGCGAAGTTCGTGAAGTACTGCCGCAAAGAAAATGCAGAGAGAAAACCATGGATTCCCTTTGCGTACCTTGGCGTTCTTTGCGTCTTGAGCAACTGCAGGGAGCGGGCGTTAACCAAATCGCCCCGTGATGTAGTCCTCGGTCTGCTTCATCTCCGGCGTGGTGAAGATCTTCTTCGTCGGGCCGCTCTCCACCATCTCCCCCATGTACATGAAGGCGGTGGCGTCGGAGACCCGTGCCGCCTGCTGCATGTTGTGGGTGACGATGATGATGGTGTAGCGCTCCTTCAGCTCCTCTACCAGTTCCTCGATCTTCAGGGTGGCGATGGGGTCGAGGGCCGAGCAGGGTTCATCCATGAGGATCACCTCCGGCTGGACGGCGACCGTCCGGGCGATGCAGAGCCGCTGCTGCTGGCCGCCGGACAGGTCCATGGCGCTGGATTTGAGCCGGTCCTTGACTTCGTCCCAGAGGGCCACCCGCCGCAGGGAGGTTTCGACGATCTCCTCCGCCTCTCCCCGTTTCAGGCTGTTGTTCAGCTTGTAGCCGGCAACCACATTATCATGAATGGACATGGCGGGAAAGGGATTCGGTTTCTGGAAGACCATGCCGATCTTCCGCCTGATGGCCACCGGGTCGACCCCCCTGGCATACACGTCGGTACCGTCAAGCAGAATCCTGCCGCTGACCCGGGCGGTCGGCACCAGGTCGTGCATCCTGTTGACCGCCCGCAGCAGGGTCGATTTGCCGCACCCCGACGGGCCGATGATGGCGGTGACGCTGTTGGCCGGAAAATCAAGGTTGACCGACTTGACGGCATGGTTTGCCCCGAAATGGACGTTCATGTTTTCGAGCTGTACTTTCGTGTTCATTATTTCCTCGTGTAGGAGCGATGGTTGTAATCGCCCGTCTGTCGGGTAAACACAAGGTTTACCCCTACGAATATCTCTTTTGCCGTCCCAGGAACCGCGCCCCCAGGTTGAGGGTGAACATGATCATTACCAGCACCAGCGCCCCGGCCCAGGCCAGCTTGTGCCAGTCCTCGTAGGGGGCGATGGCGAAGGAAAATATCTGCAGCGGCAGGGCGGCGATCGGTTCGGTCAGTTTCCTGCTCCAGAACTGGTTCCCCAAGGCGGTGAAGAGGAGCGGCGCCGTTTCCCCGGCGATCCGGGCAATGGCGAGGAGAATGCCGGTGACGACACCCTTAGCGGCCGAGGGGAGCATCACCTTCAGGCAGGTGCGCCACAGCGGCACACCCAGGGCGAGGGATGCCTCCCGCAGAGTGCCCGGCACCATCTTCAACTGCTCTTCGGTGGTGCGCAGGACAATGGGGATCATGATCAGGGAGAGAGCCACGGAGCCAGCCAGGGCCGAGAACCCCTTCATGGGGACCACCAGCAGGGAGTAGGCGACCATGCCGGTGATGATTGAGGGGACGCCGGCGAGGACGTCGGCGCTGAACCGAATCGCGGTCGCCAGTTTGCCACCGCCGAATTCGGTCAGGTAGACGGCGCCGAGTACCCCCACCGGCAGGCCGATGACCGAGGCCATCATGATCAGCATGCCGGAACCGAAGAGGCCGTTGGCCATCCCCCCCCCGCTCTCGCCGGTTGGCTTCGGGATCTGGGTGAAAAAGTCGAGAGAGAGTGAGGAGAAGCCCATCTTCAGGATATGGAGGAAGATCAGGCCGAGGGGGGCAAGCACCGCCAGGGTCGCCAGGACCATCAGGGTTGTGACGGCGAAGTTCTTCAGGTGACGCAGGGAAAGGCTCTTCATCTAGGCCACCCCCTTCTTCTGTCCTCTGGTAACGCTCCAGATGAGGAGCCGGGCGAGGATGTTGATGACCAGGGTTACGCAGAGGAGAATCAGGCCAATCTCCATCAGGGCCGCAGTGTGGATCTTCCCCGTCGCCTCGGCGAACTCGTTGGCAATGACGCTCGGCATGGTGTAGGCCGGAGAGAGCAGCGACCAGGAGA
>CALMBF010000087.1 GCA_937860145.1 uncultured Geobacter sp. | reverse complement strand
CTCCAGCTCCCCCCCTCCGGTCCCAGGGGCATGCCACAGCGGCAGCAGCTCTCCAGGGGAGGACAATAGCCGATGATATTGAGGAAATTGATCTCGAAAAAATGCCGGTCCGCATGGCATGCGGGAGCAGTGTCCAGATGCTCCAGGTAGGCGGTCAGCAGCCGGAACAGCCGCTGGTTCGCCTGCCGTTCCGGTGCCATTGCCGCCACCAGTTCGCAGGCGTACCCCGCATGGGCGATGCCATCCAGGGTGGTGCGGATGGAGGGGAAGATGGTGACCGGATCAACATCGTTGATGGTGACAAGCCCGTCGGACGGGGTAAAGCTGAGGGTGAGGCGGGAGAAGAGCTCCAGCACCCCGCCGAAACGTTTCACGCTCCGCTTCGCCCCCCGGGCGACGCCGCTCAGCCGGCCGTGCTCCCGGGTGAAGAGGGTGACAATCCTGTCGTTCTCCCGGTAATCCATCAGACCGATGATCAGGGCTTCATCCGTTACGCTTTTCATGGCGGTACGGTAGCAGGAGACACGGCGCCTGTCAACCGGCGCTCCAGCAGGAGGAATACCCCTCCCGGGTCCCCCGGGAACGGCTCGCGGGATACCTCCTCGAACCGGCCCGGGGGGATCTCCGGGAACAGGGTATCACCATCGAAGGGACGGTCGAGGAGGGTGAGGTAGATCCTGTCGGCCAGGGGGAGGGCCTGGCGGTAGACCTCGCCGCCGCCGCAGATGAAGACTTCGCTCTCCCCCGCGGCTGCGGCAAGGGCCTCCTGCAGCGAGCCGGCCACGGCCACCCCCGCGGCTTCGAACTCCCCCCGGCGGGTAAGGACGATGGTAACCCGCTCCGGCAGGGGCCGGCCGATACTCTGGAACGTTTTCCTCCCCATGATGACCGTGTGACCGGTCGTAAGCTCGCGGAACCGGCCCAGGTCGACCGGAAGGTGCCAGGGGAGGGCGCCGGCCCGGCCGATGACGCCGTTGCTGGCAACGGCTGCGATGAGGGAGATGATCACGGCAACCTCCGGGGATGATATCTTTTGACATCCGACCCCATTTGGTGGATAGTTAGTCGCTCGTGGAAGCACGTCCGTCGCTGGTGGGCGGCCCGGTCTTCAAAACCGGTGAAGGGGATGGGAAATCTCCTTGGCAGGTTCGATTCCTGTGTGCTTCCGCCATTAACAATAACGGCCCTGGCTGCATTGCCAGGGCCGTTTTTCGTTCCTACCAGTTCTCCCCCAGCAGCTCGAAATGAGCCATGGGGTGAACGCAGGCGGGACAGCAGTCCGGCGCGGCGGTCCCCTCGTGGAGGTAGCCGCAGTTGCGGCAGCGCCAGGTTACCGGCTGGTCACGCTTGAAGACCCTGTCGGCCTCGATGTTGGCCAGGAGATCGCGGTAGCGCTTTTCATGCTGTTTCTCGGCCACGGAGATGGCGGTCCAGACCGCGGCGATATCCCCGAACCCCTCCTCCCGGGCAATGGCCGCGAACGAAGGGTAGAGTTCGGAATACTCCTCGTGCTCGCCGGCGGCAGCGGCACGCAGGTTCTCGGCCGTTGTACCTGTTTGCCCCGCCGGGAAGCAGGCGGTTATCTCCAGACACCCTCCCTCGAGAAACCTGAAAAACCGCTTGGCATGCTCCTTCTCCTGGTTGGCGGTCTCCTCGAAGATATCGGCGATCTGCACGTACCCCTCTTTCCGGGCCACGCCGGCAAAGTAGGTGTAGCGGTTGCGCGCCTGGCTCTCGCCGGCAAAGGACTTCAGCAGATTCTGCTCGGTTTTCGTCCCCTTGACTGACGTACCCATGAAACTCCTCCGTGTTGATAGGTTACTCACTGAATCGGCAGATTCACGCTGGCGGCAGTATACTCAATCCACCACCCCGAATTCAACCCTCGATCCCGGCACCCCCTCCTTGCCGGGGGGGGCGAAGGTGTCGCCGCTCTTTTCGAAGAGACGTTCCTGGGGGAGTTTTCCCTCGCGAACGAGGAAGGTCGTCACCGCCACCGCCCTCTCCCGCGCCAGCTGGCGCAGCTGCTGGTCGCCGACCACGGTATTGGCCAGGATCAGCTTCCTCATCTCGCTGTCAGGCAGCGACTTGAGGGTGCCGATGATGGTCCGGGGGCGGGGGAATTTCTCCTTCTCGTAGACCGCCTTCAGCCAGCGGGACTGCTCGGCCGGGGTGATTTCCATGGTGTCGGCCGACAGGCCGGTGCTCTCCCGTTTTTCCTTGACCACGGCGAGGAACTTCTCGCTCTTCATCTTTTTCAGGAGCAGTTCGCCCCGGTACCCCTCGGGGTCACGCTCCCGGTCGGCGAAACCGGCGATCTCCAGCTTGATCCCCGGCCGGTCCGCCACTGCCCGGGCCAGGTTGCGGAGCTTTATCTCCTCCGCCGGGGCCAGCTGGCTGGAACCGGGAGCAAAGGCGATGCTGCTGAAATCCTCCCCCCCGCCGAAGGCTGACTGGAGCAGGGAAAGGGGCGAGGTCGCCGCCTTGACCAGCAGGTTCTTCAGCATCTGGCCGATGACTCCCCAGATGCTGAACTTGGGGTCGTCGGTCCTGCCGGAGAGGGGGAGGTCGAGGTGGATCTCCCCCTTGCGGTCCTTGAGCAGCGCCACGGCCAGCCTGACCGGCAGGGAGGTCGCCTTCGGGCTCTCGATCTTCTCGCCGAAGGTGAACTGGTCGAGGAACACCTTGTTCTCGGCGCTCAGTTTTTTCCGGTCGATCAGGTACTTCAAGGCCAGGGAGAGCTTCCCCTTGTCGATGGCATACCCCAGGTAGGTCCCGGAGTACGGCGTCATGGGGGAGAGCTCGATCTCGCTGAAGTTGATGGTCATGTCCAGAAAGAGGTCGCCCCGCAGGGGGTTGATCTTGCCGGTGATCTTCAGGGGGGAATGGTTCTCCAGGTTGCCCCGCAGGTCGATATCGGCCAGGGCCGTTGCATCGGAGGAGAGCCCGGTGACCCGTCCCCCCAGGTTGAGCATGGTGGTGGAGAAATCACGGTTCAGGTGATGGTCGGTGAAATTGAGCTTCCCGTCCTGCAGGGTTATGCTGTCGATGCGGACCGCCTGGGCAGGTTTCGCCGCAGGGCTCGCCGGTGGCGCCGGCACCGCTGCCGCTCCGGGTGTCGTCGGGGGTGCCCCGGCGGCAGGCGCGGCAGGCGGCGTGTACAGATCCTGGAGGTTGATCCTCCCCCCCCGGTCGATGATCACCCGGGCGTAATAGTTGTTCAGGGAGACACCGCCCAGGGCGAGGGAGAAGGGGCTCAGGGTGCCACTGATACCGTCCAGCTGCAGGCTCTCCCACTTGAGCAGGTCTTCCTCCTCATCGGCGTCGATGGCGTGGAAGTCCCTCACCCCCCCGTCGCCGCGGAACGAGCCGGCCAGTTGGTCCCCCTTCCTGGCTATATCCACGGCCAGGCGGCTGTCCAGCTTGCCATCCAGGAGAAGCACATTGACCCCTTCCGGCAGGTAGGGTTCGAAATCCAGGAGGGGGAGGCGCTTCACCACCAGGTCCCCCTTGAGCTTCAGGGGGGAGGGGCGCAGCCTGCCGCTGGCCGAGAGTTCACCCTGCCCGCCATAGAGCGCGGCAAAGGTGAAGGGGATTTCCCCCATGACAGGACCCCTGAGGGACGATGCCCCGGCCCTGATCCTCTGAAGGGCGAAGCGGGGTTTCTCCTCCTTCGTGTTGTCGGTGAAGGCGGCATCGAAACCGCTGACCGCCACGCTGCCGATCTTCCAGACAAAGGGGGGCGCCTCTTTCCCCCGGGCCGCCCCCTTTACCGCCGGGGCGGGCTCCCGGAGCAGGAGCGCTGGGGAGAGCCTCCCCCCAGCGTCGCGGGAGAGCTCGGCCCTGCCGCCGGCCACCGTGATCCGGGAAACAGCGGCGCTCCGTTCCTTCAGCCGGAGGGAGCCCCCTTCGGCGGTCACGAGGGGGAGGCGGAGGAAGTCCGTCGCACCGAACGGCACCTGCACCCCCTTGAGGCGCAGCAGGGCCTGGTCCATGGTGAGCCCCTTGTCATTGCTGAACGCCAGGTCGGCGCTGAAATCGGCCCGCCCCTTGACCGGCGCGGTGATGACCCCGTCCAGGTAGGGATAGGCTGCCTCGAGGACCAGGCCGGCGAGGTCCACCCGGCAGCTCACCCCGAGGGGCTCCAGCAGCAGGTCCCCCTCGGCC
>CALMBF010000086.1 GCA_937860145.1 uncultured Geobacter sp. | reverse complement strand
GAGTGCAACCTTGCCAAGGTTGAAGTCGCGGGTTCGAATCCCGTTTCCCGCTCCAGGAAAATCAAGGGCTTGGCCAATCGGCCAAGCCCTTTTTTCTTTTCTGCTGTTTTTAAGCCCTGAATATGCATATGGGTTGTTGCCAGAATGGCGGTTGTTCCTTTGACCCTTTTTTATGTCTCTGGTGTGGGGGGCTCTTTTGCGGGAAGGGAAATTTTTGGTAAAATAAATTCTGAAAGGAGTCGCGCCATGATGATCCGGGTTATGTACAACGACGGCAGATACGATCTGGTCAAGCAGTCGATGCTTGATATGTTGCTGGCAACCTGCAAGATCACCGGTTTCCTGCGGACAAGCGGCTGGGCGATTGTTGGTCGCGACCAGATGCGCGGGGGAGAGATTCTGCAGTATAACGGCCCTGAGCGTCGCGCCGCATAGCTGCAGACCACGTGACTTGATGTTTTTCACCCTCCTCTGGAAAAGGGGGGCTTGAGTATATTATGGCATCCGGAACTTCACCCGGATGTCTTTGTGTTGTCAGGATCGATACTTCCTGCCTGTTAGAGAGTATCGTTCGAGATTTCATCTTCTGATATGCAGAATGCAAGTGCGCCAGATTTAGCCGATATTGAACCATTGTCGGTTGTGTGATCTTTTGCTAAGGTTTTCAAGATGAACATACCCGCCAGACTCAAAATGATTCCTCTCTTTGCCGGCCTCGGCGATGATGACTTGGCTGCGTTGCAGGCCCTCGCCAAGGTGCGCGAATGCCCGCGCGGCGAACTGCTTTTCTCCGATGGCGAGGAGGCCGCAGGGTTCTTCGTGGTCCTCGACGGCAAGGTCAAAGTGTTCAAGCTCTCCAGCGAAGGGAAGGAGAGGATTCTGCACATTGTCCACCCTGGCGGGACCTTCGCCGAAGCCGCCATTTTCGGCAGCGGTCTCTATCCGGCCTGTGCCGAAACACTTGCTCCCTCGAAGCTGCTGTTTCTTCCCAAGGAAGGTTTTCTCGGGCTCCTTGCCGGCAACAGTCGCATCGCCATCAACATGATTGCCGGCCTGTCGCGATTCCTGCGCCAGTTCGCCCAGCAGATCGAGGAGCTGACCTTCAAGGACGTGCCGTCCCGGCTGGCCCGCTACCTTTTGGGTCTGGCCCGCGGCCGCCGGACCACCGTCGAACTGCCGATCTCCAAAAGTCAGCTGGCCTCCAACCTCGGCACGGTCAGCGAGACGCTCTCCCGCACCTTGCGCAAACTCTCCGAAGATGACCTGATACGGGTCAGCGGCAAATGTGTTGAGATCCTCGATGTCGAGCGGCTCGAAGAGCTGGCCGAGCGCTGCAAGGAAGCCTGATCGAAGTTTTTTGACAAGGGTCAAGGTCTGTTGCAGGGGCTGTGCTATGCTTTACGCATGACCCAATATCGACACTTCCTGCCCCTAGCCATCCTGCTGTCGATTTTCCTGCTTCTTTCAGCTTGTGCCGAACTTCCTGCGCCGGTTACCCCTGCCGGTCAGTCGCTGCAATTTATCACCATCATCGATCCCCAAGGGGTCTTTGCCGGTTCACCCGATCGCAAATTGATCGCCATTGGCAAGGGCGGCTTGCAGTTGCTGGAACTTCCTTCCGGGGAGGGGCGTCGTCTCGATTCGCAAACGCCGCTGGCCTTGGGCTGGCGGCACGACGGGACTCAGCTGGCCGCGGCGTTTGTCGCCGAAGACGGAAAAGGGCGGCTGGTCATCTTTGACCGCGCCGGTAAAGCCGTCGATCAGTCGGAGCTTCCCGGGACTCCGGTTGACCTGGCCTGGAGCCGTCGTGACGATCTGCTGGTTGCCGGTTACAGCCTGCGGGCATTCTCTTTCGGCGGAAGTCTGACTCAGTGGTTGGTCAGGGTCAACGGTGCGGAGCGCGAACAGTCGATCATCGGCGACACCACTCTCAAACCAGCAACCACGAAGGCTGTACGCGACCGTTTAAGCCACTTGCTGAAAGTTGCCTTTTCCCCGGCGGGAGACGAACTGGTCGTGCTGCAGTTGCACGATCCCCCGCAGTTCCCGGCCTATTTGCAGATGACGCATCGCAACTGGCAGGGTGCTGGCGAACGCAAGCTGCTGCAGTTGCCCGTAGAGGCAGTCGCCCTCCACTGGGGGGAGACTGAAGACGTGGTGGCCTACCGGCCCGGCACTGGATCGTGGCGCGTACTCTTGCTGTGGCCGCCTTCCGGGTCGCCTGCACCTGTCACCGAACAAGCCGCCGATGTCCCGGAAACATGGGGTGTGGAAACACGTCTGCAACATTTCGATAGCGGCGACTACCTGCTCGCTGTTAATGGTCGGCTTTATGCCGGCAGCGGCATGCCCCCTCGCCTGAAGCAGACGGATGCCGAAAATGCCTGGCTGTTGCGCAAATGGCGGTTTGAGGGGTTGATTACCCCTGATGAATACCGGGAGGTGCGGCCATGAGCCGGATACTGATATTGCTGGGAGGGCTGGTCCTGGGAGGCGTCACCCAGACCTTGGCTGCCGACACTTGCCTGGGCTGTCATGAAAAGGAAACCCCGGCGGCGGTGGCTCAGTGGCGGGGGAGTGCCCATGCCGCGAGTGTCGGTTGTGCCGACTGTCACGGCAGCAATCACGACAAAATTGTGGCCGGCACGAGCAGGGTCGAGGCCAAGGTCTGTGGCCGCTGCCACGACAAGGCCTATCACGAGCATGTCACCAGCCGGCACGGCATGGGATTGCATTCAGGGTGGGGTTGTACGCGCGCGATGGAGAAGCGAGACCCGCGGGAATGCCGGTTCTGCCATGAGGAGGGGAGTACGCTCCCGAAGTCGACCGTACACTGTGCCCGTTTTCTCATGCAGAGCTCGGAGATGGGCGAGATCGGCTGCAACCGCTGCCACCAGGTGGAGAGTTCCTGCGCCGCCTGCCATGCCAACCACCTGACCAGCCTCGAACCGCTGCGGCGTTCGGAGATTTGCGCCACCTGCCACATGGGGCCGGATCACCCGCAGTGGGAGATGTGGCAAACCTCCCGGCACGGCGTGCTCAACGCGACCGTCGGCGAAGAGGCCGGCCCTTCCTGCCAGAACTGCCACATGCCCAAGGGGAGTCACGACGTTTCCTTTGGCATCACCATGACTTCGGGGATGGACCTGCTCCCCGAGTCGACCCGGAAAAGCAGACGGGCTGAAATGCTCGGCATCTGCACGCAGTGCCACAGCCGGGCTTTCAGTGAACGGGAGTTTTCCAGAAATGACGCCGTGCGTGACCAGAGTACCGCTTTGGTCGCGCGAGCCGCCGAAGTCATCCGGACGCTCGATGATCGCAAACTGCTGGAGCCTTCTCCCGAGCAGCGTCCTGCCCACCCGTTGGGTGGGAAAGCTCTGGTGCTCGACAACCAGATGCTGTACGAAAATCTCTCGCGTGCCGAACGGCTTTTTTTCAAGATGAAAAAGTACGATCTGGCCAAGGCGGTCAAGGGCGCTTATCACCAGAATCCGGCCTATACCCACTGGTACGGCAACGCCGAGCTCAAGCTGACCCTGGCCGAAATCGAGTCCGAAGCCGCCCTGCTCAACCGGGTTTCCGGCCGACAGGCCGGCACGGCAGACCGGCGGCAAGAGGACGGTTTCGTCGGTCAGGAGCAGCGCCTGCAGGAACTGAAACGCCGCTTCGAACGCGGGGGGATGAGCGCCGAAGAGTACGCGGCAGAGAAGGCGCGGGTGCTTGAACGCCTGCGGAACGAGCCCCGGAACTGAGAAGATGCCCCTGAGCCGTCGTGAACGCAAGGATTTGACGACCCTTGCCTGGTTCACCGCCGTTTACTGCCGGGAGCACCATGACGGTCCGCGCGGACCGCTTGCCGTCGCCGAGGGCGAACTGCGGATTCTGCCTCTGCAGCGCTATCCCGTCTGCAACGAATGCGCGGATTTTCTCGCCTATGCCCTTGAACGCCGCCTGCGCTGCCCTCTTGAGGAAAAGCCGTCCTGCAAACATTGCCCGGTGCACTGCTACAAACCCGGTCATCGCGAGAAGGTCAGGGAGATCATGCGCTTTTCAGGCAGACATCTGATCATGCGCGGCCGGCTTGGTCTGCTCTGGCACTATTTGTTCTGAATTTTGATCACAGTCAAGGAGTGACGGCGCATCCTCGGGGTAACCTTCACTTAACGATGCCTGAAATCAATCACCCGACAAGGAGTCCCTCCATGATCCGCAAAATCGTGAAGATCGATGAAGACAAATGCAATGGCTGCGGTCTTTGCGTCCCCTCCTGTGCTGAAGGAGCGATCCAGATTATCGACGGCAAAGCCAAACTGATTGCCGACAACCTCTGCGATGGTCTCGGGGCCTGTCTTGGTGACTGCCCGCAAAATGCCATCACCATCGAGGAGCGCGATGCCGAGGAGTTCGACGAGGTGGCGGTGGATGCCCACCTCAAGGAGATCGGGCGGCCAGCGGCTGCGCATGGGCACGCTCATGCGGCTCCGGCCCAACACGGTGGCGGCTGCCCGTCGGCGCAGGTGCGCAGCTTTTCGCCCCCTGCCGGCGGCTGCCCTTCGGCCCGTCTGATGAGTATCGAGCGCCCGGCAGTGTCTGGTGCTGCTCCGGCCGCAGCGGCCGTATCACGGCTGGCCCAGTGGCCCATTCAACTGCACCTGGTGCCGCCGAGCGCCCCGTTCCTGCAGGAAGCCGATGTGCTGCTGGCTGCAGACTGCGCCCCCTTCGCCTACGCCGGTTTTCACGAGGAACTACTCAAGGGGAAGGCGCTGCTGATCGCCTGCCCGAAACTTGACGATACCGCTCCGTATCTCGACAAACTGACGGCGATGATCAGCCACAGCCGCATTCGCAGTCTGACCGTGGTGCACATGGAAGTCCCTTGCTGCACCGGCCTGATCCATCTGGCGCGCCAGGCCATCGCCCGCAGCGGTCGGGAAATTCCTCTGGAAACAGTGTGTATCGGCATCCGCGGAGACCGCAAGTAGCACGTTCCGGTTGATCGCGATTCCCTTTGTCAGAAAGGCCTCGTTTTTATAACGAGGCCTTTCTGCTTTGTATTGAATATGATGGTGGCAATGGCATGATTATCTGGTAAATATTAGAAGTTAGGCGACGTTGGTGGTCAATTCCATTTGAGGCAGACTTCGGATGAGTGACAAAAAGAAAATTCTCATAGTCGATGAGGAAGAGACTTACCGGGAGCTTTTGCGTAACGCCCTGAGTTCTTTCTACACGATTATCGATACCGACAACTGTTCGGAAGGAATGCATCTTGCCAGCCTGAATATTCCCGACCTGATCGTCATCGACGTAGAAACTTCGGGACAACAGGGTGTCAACCTCTGTGAAATGCTTAAGGATGATGAGGAGACCAGGGATATCCCGGTCATTCTCATCACCTCCCTCACCAACAAGGAAGAGATCATCCTCGGCCTTAAGGCCGGGGCCAGCGACTACATTGTCAAGCCGATGTGCCTTCCCGAGGTGTTTGCCCGGATCGAGTCACACCTGCGCACCCAAGAGGATTATGACGAACTGGAGCAGAAGGATCTGCTGATGCTCCTTGAACTTTCGGAAACGATTTCCGTTACTCGCAGCCCCAATGCGATCTTGCGTCTTATCGTCAATAAGATGTCGAAAATCATTGATGTTGCGCGCTGTTCGGTCATCGGGATAACCGAGGGGCGCAAGGTTGTTGTCAAGGCCAGCAGCGACCTTGATCACAGGACTGAAATCCAGCTCGACCTGAATCGCTACCCGGAAATCCGCCGGGCAGTCGAGACCAAGCAGTCGGTGACGATCAATGACGCCAAGAATGATCCCTTGATGGCCCCGGTGCGCACCTACATAGAGAAACTGGACTTTAATTCCATCGTCGTCATTCCCCTGATCAAAAAAGAGAGCGTGATCGGCACCTTTTTCCTGCGAACCGTTTCCAGGGAGAAGGACTGGATCACCCCCCGGGTCCTCAAGCTTTCACAACTGGTCGCGAACATCGCCGCGAATGCTCTTGAGAACGCGGTCCTGTTCGAATCGGTGAAGACTTCCCAGGAATATTTTGAAGAGATGTCGATTCGCGACGATTTGACCAGGCTCTACAACCGGCGCCACTTCTACGACCGCCTGGAGCAGGAGTTTGCTCGTTCCACGCGTCATAATGAGCCGTTGTCGCTGCTTTTTATCGATGTTGATAATTTCAAGCATGTCAATGACACGTATGGCCACGCCATCGGGGACAAGGCCCTCAAGGGGATCGGTCAGTTGCTGAAGAGTGCCGCCCGGGTGAGTGATGTGCCGGCCCGTTGCGGTGGCGACGAGTTCGCCATGCTCCTGCCGAATACCGATGGTGACGGAGCCTATGAGCTGGCGTCACGCATTTCAAGGATGATCGGCAGTCATGTCGTTGACGGGATGGAAAAAGACCGGATATCGACAAGCATGGGGTGTTCTACCCTGATCGACAGGAATGTTTCCTCCTTCGAAGCACTGATCAAGCTCGCCGATGATGCGATGTACCAATCCAAGGCTCAAGGGAAGGGCAAGGTCGTCAGAAGCGACACGTGACTTTTTAAACGCTGTGACCTCTGCTGCGCTCATCCCTTTTTTACAGATCAGTTTGACTTCCCTCCTCTAAAGAGTAACTCGTCAAAATCGCGTTAGAATATTTTTAGTTTTGTCAACGCCATCTCATGGTGAAAGTGGTATAATTATTATGTGAAAACGACAGAGACCGTGGGCCGACAGCCCACAGGGAGGTGTGCCATGAGAGGCTACGAAATCGTCAAAGAGATGCGTGACACGGGGGGAAGCAAACGTTGCTTCATCAAGTGGTGGCGCAAGGAAAATGATTTTGCCGACTATGAACTGGTCGACACGTTCCTTGCCAATCTTCGCCCGGAGGATGAGTTCGCCGGCTATGAACTGCTGACTATGGACCAGATGTGGGTCGAACTGCGCCATCGGGCACCGAGACGGGTCGAACTCGGACGCAGTCACGGTACGCCGGTGATCCGTTGGCAGCACATGATCCCGGGGGAAGGGACCGTGCGCGAGGAGATTCTCCCTTTCGACGCTCCTTCGCTGATGGCAGTCTTCGAGGAGGAAACGCACGGCGATACGTTGTGCTGAGCACGATCGAGTCGCAAGGCATGAGACAGTCGGCGGTTATGTAAGAATTTATGGGGGAATTGCGCGATGATGGCCACCGGGGAAGGGTGGCTTTTTGTTTTGGTGCGGAGAAAAACTGCTTGAGCGGAGGTATCAACTCCACTCCCGGCAAAGATTTACAGCCGCAAGGTAGATGTTGCTGCACGCCTGGAAAGAATGTCGTGGAAAATGTTTTCGAGCATGGCTGCCTCGTGCTCGGCAGAAAAGCGCTCCGGTTCCGGGCGTGACAGGATCGTACGCAACCCGGGTTCGTCGAGCAGTCGTTGGACTGCGGCATGAAAGCCGGCCGCATCGCTGTAAAGCAGACCGTTGCGGTCATCGTGGATCACCGCGCGGTTGCCGGGGATGTCGCGGGCCACGACCGGACGGCCAAGGGAGGCAGCCTCGACCAGAGCGTTGGGCACCCCCTCGCTGAAAGAGTTGCTGACGATAATGTCGGCCTGTCGCATGGCTTCCGGCATGGCGGCCGGGGGGATGATGGCAAGGTATGTCGCCCAGGGGCGGCCGGTTATGGCCTTGAACAGTCTTTCCCCGTAGGCGGCGTCGAGGATCGGGCCGCAGAAAGCCAGTCGCAGGGGAGCGCCGGCAAGGATCAATGGTTCGACGAGTTCGATCAGTTCGACAACACCCTTGACCGGGCGGATGCCGGCCGGACAAAGAAGTACACATTCCTGTGGCGTGGCCCCAAGTTTCTGCCGCAAGGGGAATGTTTCCGATCCCAGGCTGATGCCGGCCGGCAGATGGTGGACCTTGCCGGCCAGCTCCGGGTGGTCGCTGCTCAGCGTGGCAACCGTCAGCTGGTTTTGCGAGAGGATGGCCGCAGATCGCTCCAGAACCGTGGCGATAACGGGCGCCTGCACCTTGTCGTGCAGGCCGATGTTGACGTCGGTGCCGGTGAGAAGCAATGCAAAGGGGAGGGGGGACCCCGTATCCAGCCAGGGGCGGCCGCTGCGCCAGGCGTGCAGCAGCAGCACGAGGTCGGGTTGCACGGTTGCGACAGATTTCAGCAGTTGATCGCTATCGCCATCGGTCCCGGTGACGGTCACCGTATGCCCGCGGCCTGTTAAGCCCTGTTGCAGACGCGAGGCCGTGACCCAGTTGCCCGTGGCGCGATCCTGAGCCGGGACGACGATCAGCACGCGCATCTGCAGGCTCCGAAGCTGGTCAAGCGGATGTCACGGGTTTTGATCAGATCGAGAATGGAGGGAGTCGTCAGGGCGGTCAGTTCAACTTCCCGCTCCGGTCCGCCGAAGGGATCGCCCGCATCAGCATATCCGGGATGGACCATCAACTCCCAGGTTCCCACCGGAATCTGCTTCAGAGTGGCCGTCAATGTCGTGATGTCGAGGCGGTTGAGCAGAGGCATCCCCCAGAGCCCGTCCGGAGACCACAACCTGTGCTTACGCAAGGCCCTGCAAACTGCAGGGGCGCAGGCACGGTAATAATCCAGTTCGCTGGTGAGCCCTTCCGGAACCTCGCCTGAGACTGGTTCAGCCGGAAGGGGCAGGCGCAGCGCCGTGATGCCGCTGGCTATCGCTGCCTCGATGATCGCTTCGGTTAGGTGCGGAATGAGCAGGCAGTGCTGATGGGTGTCAAGGTGGTCGGGAACAAGTCCGGCAGCGCCCACCCGCTCGATCTGGGCAAGCAACTCCCGCCGGATGCCTTTCCCATCGGGGAGACTGCTGCCAGGCAGTTGACGTAGCCCCGTTTTGCCGGGGAAGTTGCCGGAAGCATCGGTAAGGCCCCCAACAGGTCCGCTCAGAGCCTTCCCTTCGGAGAGGTTGAGGTGGACACCGACCGGCAAATTGCAGGTGCGGGCTTCGGCTGCGGCACTGGCAAAGCTCGGACCGTTCGCCAGCAGTGAGGCACTGGTTACAATCCCTTCGGCAAAGGCTTTGAAAATGCCGCGATCCCTTGACTGACTGCTGCCGAGGTCATCGGCGTTGACGATCAGTCGTATCATGCCGGCGTGGTGCTCCGGCACGAACAACCGCACTCCATCCCCTGGGCCTTGGCAAAGGCCTCACGGCCCTCCCTCCACGTCAGCCAGGAGATCAGCAGCGCGCCGATAGCATCGAGACTGCCAATCCCGGTCAACTCATAGCCGCCACTGGCCACCAGCAAAACCACAGAGAGGTAGAGACAGGCCTTTGAGCAGACGGCGTCGGCCAGGATTGCCGGAGAATTCAACGCGTTGCCGATTTTGGTCTTGTGGTGGATCAGCAGCCACATAAACGACATGGAGGCCAGGGAGACGACCACACCCCACAGCGTTGTCTCTGGTTTGTGCTGCTGTGCGAGGTTGAGTGCAGCCATGACCACCAGGCCGGTTGTAAGGGCGTAGAAGGCGCCCCCGGTAATGCGCAGGGAGCGCTGCTCGAAGGCATCGCGGCGTTCGTCGCCGTGGATACGGAGGCGGCGAAGCATGTGCCAGACTCCGACAGCCGAGATGACCTCGATGAACGAATCGACCCCGAAGCCGAACAGGGCCAGCGTCTCATCAGCGCTGCCAAGTCCCATGGAAACCAGTCCCTCGATAAAATTGTAGCCGATGGTGAGGAGGGCCAGCAGGTTGGCGCGAGCCAGAAGTTTGTCACGACTATCCTGAATCACTTCATGCTCCGAAGATGGTCATCGACAGTCAAATGCCCCTGTGAACGGACACCCTGAACGGTACACCGTTGCCACAGAGGCATTCGATACTGCACCGGACTGTGCCGGATCGTTAATTGGTGGAGGTGGCGTCCACAGAACTGATTACATAATATCTCGTTTTTACTATTATTTCAATGGTTATGCTTTTACTGGTACCGCCAAAAGTACCGCCAAATACGCAGGGATACCCTTGAACCTTTCCCGGAGTTGATCAAGTAATAAAGGTCACCCACCCCCCGTGGGGGATACGGATAGTCCCCCTCTTGACACCCCCGGTCTCCGATAATTAGGAGTCCCACCCTTTCCCGAAGTATCTCCAAAATCGCCATTCCGTTTTTTTGGAGTGCCCCCATTTCAGGAATCGGTTTTTCTGGAGGCTTCTGGGGATGTTCTCTACGGTAGATGCCAAGCAGGGGGCAGTCGCAGCTCAGTCAGATAATAAGCCAGACGAGAGGCATGACCGTATCATTCCGTCCGCTCTTGGGATTTGTTAGGCATCATCGCACTATGTACTTCGTTGTCAAAAGATATGCCGCAGCGAGGACAAAATTGTATTTTCTGGCTTATTTTGAACCCTGATGAACGGCCAAGAATACCTATTAGAGAAGCTGAACAAGATGGACAGTTCAATTGACGCATGCTCTGTATAACAATTACCAACAATACGACAGCAATGACACAAAATATTAAAATTGCTATTTTTTCGCCAATATGCCTTTCTGCTTGGCTAAATATAAATAGAGAAAGCGCTAAGATAGAAAGCGCTATGTAGCAAGTAGCGTTGGCTCTTTTAAGGCGACAATTTAGTAATTCACGATATGTCATTTCATGATGCCTAACGTTTATAGCTGAGCTGCGGGCCACCGCCGGTGCAGCAGGCAGAATGCTTTACGAGAAGCACGACCGTGTATCCCGTCAGCTCGGCGATTTGTTATATTTAAACCGGCAGCGTTAATTATTGAATAGTTTTCGTTTCGACACTATTCTCGCTTTCATATAATAAAAGCATGGATCTTTTATATTCATCTTCTGTTATGATTTGTTCGTCCATTAGCCAGCCGAACTTTCTAGCTTCCACTTCTTGTGAATTATTCTTATCATGCACATAATACCTGTTTCTAAGATAACTCCTGCGCATATCTCGTATTTTATTCAATATCACATCGTGATCTTTTCCGTGTAGTATTACTAGGTCTGAGTGAGTGTTTGTTGATAAAAGAGTAAAATTTATTTTCGTTACATGATAAAGGGCGCAAAGAGTCGCAGAGGCAAGCAGAAAGAGATAAGAATACATATTGACGCCAGAATATATTCTGTAAAATAGGAGTATGATGCCTATTACCATTGTCGATATAAACGTATTGTAGTAATAAGTATTCTTGCTTTCATGTTCTGTTGTTTCTGAGCCAATGTCCTCATATTTATATGAGTATGTATTTTGTCCAGCATTGCTTTGGTATGTGTAATTAATTCCATCTTTAAGAAATTCATAAACAACGGAAATGGAATGCTTTTTCTGTAAATATTTCACCGGTGTCTCCTTTAAATATAACGCCAAAAGCTAAGCTGCGGGCCACCGAAATTTTGAGCGGCTATGTATATTTCGAGAAGCAAGACCGTATATCCCCGTCAGCTTGAGCGTGTTGATACTAGTGCAGGCCCCCTCCGTAGATACCGGACCGTCCGGTATCCT
>CALMBF010000085.1 GCA_937860145.1 uncultured Geobacter sp. | reverse complement strand
GTCCCGGCGGGAACCGCGACCGGCCGCGGAGCGTATTCGTCCTGCACCGGCCTCGCCAGGGCCTCCGGCTTCTTCTCTTCCTTCTTCTCGGCAAAGGGGTTGCGGAAGTAGTGGAGAAGCGATGACATGGCGAGGAACTGGACATTGTAAAGTTCCGATACCTGCTTGCTGCTCTTCACCGACGACCCCTCGGTTTTCGCGAGGGCACGGCCGATGCCGGGGATCGACTTGTACTTGAGCCGCACCTGGTCGGTCAGGTTGGCCCGAGCCTCCTCGAAATCGGCATACTGCAGGCCGAAGAGCTTGCGGAAGGTGCTGATCTTTTCGCGGAAGTTCGGGTACTCCCAGAGGAGCGTGCCGTCGCCGTCCAGGATCTGGGCGGTCATGATGAGGTTGTTGTAGTTGTCCTCCAGGTATGCGGTGGGAATGTTGTCGTAGACCTTCTCCAGCATGGTGATGCCGCTGACGATGACCAGCATGACGGCATCGACGTTCTGCTTGGCAACCAGCCGCTTCACGGCGTCGGGCTTGTAGAAATACTTGTTGTAGACGGTGCCCCCGTCGTCCCGCCGTTCCCGGTTGGAGACCAGGGTGGAGAAGAGCAGGTCCGGCTCTTCGTCCAGCATGCGGACCGCCGCGTAGTCACCGTTGTCCTTCAGGATATCCACCAGCTCCCGCTCGTTTTTCCGGTTGGCATCCCGCACCAACCTGAGGACTTCCCCCTTTTCCGGGTGCCGGACATCCGACTCCCCGTCCAGCATGATCGGGGCGACACCGAGGACTCTCACCTTCTTCTCGTAGGTTTCCCGGGGGATATTGTAGTAGTTGGTTGCACAACCGGCGAACAGCACCAGGGAACCGGCAAGCAGCAGCAATTTCGTAACAAACCGCACGGCACGACCTCCTTTGAGTTGACCTGCATTGATGGTGGCAGCTCTGTGCTGCCGCTCTCCTGACTAACGGCCCTTATAGCAAATCCGTCCGGAGTTGACCAGCACCTTTACCCTCCGGCTCACGGACCGCGGAACCGGGCCAGGGGAAAAATCTCCATGCCGCCCATGGACGGCTTCAGCAGCTCGTCATCCAGGGGGGTGTTCACCTCGGGTTCGTCGAAGAGGAGCTTCAGCCGGTCGCCACCGGCGGTTCGGACCTCCATGCTCCAGGGGACGGCAACATCCCCCGTGACGCGATAGTCACCGAACAGCACCTCGTCGCCGAAGGCGTTGACCTTCCGCTGCACGAACCCCTCCCCGTCGTAATAGACCTTTTCCACCGTGCCGTCGGGACGGGGGAAACTCCTCTCCCGCGCCGGCCCGGCCGGGTGGGGAGGCTCGACGACCCACTGGAGCAGGGGCCAGACCCGTGCCCCCAGGCTCTCCGGCAGGTCGGCCATGGTCCCCTGCCAGGCCTGTTTTTTCTCCGGCACCAGGCAGGTCACCCGCTCGCCGCTGACGAACAGGTCGAGGAATGTCTGGCCAAAGGGGGAGAGGATGGAGAGGCGGAAGGTGTCGGGAGCACGGAAGAAGAGATAGCCGCGGCCGCCGGTACTCCCCGCGGTGCTCTCCAGGGAGATGGCCACCCCCCCCTGGAGGGTCGTGATCGCAACGCCGTGCACCGGCCTGACCGGCACAACGGGCCTGGTGGCGCAGCCGGCAAGAACGGGGAGCAGCAACAGTATAAGCAGCAGTCTCACACACCACCTCCGGCGAGGAGGAGATCCACGCGATAGGCGGCGGTCTCCGCCTCGGCACGGAGCCTCGCGCACTCCCCGGCCAGATCCGCCGAGGGGAGTGCCTCCCCGCCACGAACGAGGGCACTTGCCGCCAGTACTCCGGCGGCAAGCCCCAGCCACTGCACCAGCATCTCCCAGCGCTCCTTGATGAACCATTCATGGCAGCCGCTCCAGTGCCTGCCGATGAAGGCGGACACGTCACGGTCGGCCAGGAGCTCCGTCAGGCACTGCCGGGGGGTCTCCCCGTAGCAGAGGAGGAACTCCTGGTGCCGGAGCAGCACCCGGCACAGCGCCATGAGCGACGGGACATCCAGGCCGGCCAGCCGGTCCTCGTCGTCGGCCACCTCCCCGTACAGCTCCTCTTCCAGGGGGCGGGCGAGCCCGAACCGGGCCACCAGCTCCGCCGCCCCTCCCCCCCCGGTCGACGGATCGGCCAGGTCGCCGAGGCGATGGAGGGTGAGCCAGGCAAAGGCGAGTAGCCTGGCGGTCCGTGAGCCCAGGAGGGACGAGGGATCGCCGGCACACTCCTCCAGCAGCCTCAGCCCGGCCAGGATCCGGGCCATGAGTGACGCCCCTCTGCCCGCCACCCCAGCCGCGGCGGCGACATCGTCGAGGAGCCCCTCCTGGTCGGCGGCAAACTTCTCCGTCTCCTCGGCAACCGCCCCTGCCGGCACGGCATCGCAGATGGCGGTGAGGAGGGGAGCATGGCGCTCCAGGTGGAGCCGGTAGCGCTCGATCAGGCCGGCGTGGCGGATCTGGACAATCTCCTCGTCCACCGACGGGACCCCCCTCCCCTGCAGTTGGTGGCAAAGCGTGCCGTAGGTGCCGTAGTCATCGTCCCGGACCTCGCGGAAATCGAGGAACGCATGACAGCCGTAGGCCTCCAGCTCCACGAACAGCCCCTCCCGGCAGAGTTCCCGGCCGTTGCGAAGATACTCGTCCCCGCAGAGACTGTCGCAGAAGACGTAGTAGTGACGGCCGTCCCCCTTGAAGCCCAGGGCCTCCCCCAGGGTGGTGCGGCGCAGCTCGACCGCCTCCCCCTCCCCCTTGACGGCGAAGGCAGTGGAGGAGTTGATCAAGCCGGAGGTCGAGGCGAAGCGGTTGTGGTAGATGACGATCGCCCGCTGGTCGTCGCAGCGGTTGGAATAGACAAACACGTTCTCGTCGACATGGGTACCGGCATGGAAGTCGTAGAAAACGAAGTTGTCGGCCCCGGAAAAGAGCCAGCGCCGGCGCATGAGGGGGAAGATGCGCCGCTCGTGCTCCCGCACCAGGTGTTCGTCCTCGGCCTCGTTCCAGTAGGCCTTCTTGTACTCCATGCCGTACTTCTCGTGGAACCCCTCCACCTGGCCGTGGCCGAACATGGGGAGGCCGGGCATGGTGACGAGGAGGACGCAGGCTCCGAAGTACTTGTTCTCCTTGCCGAACTGCTCCACGGCGGTCCTCTCGTCCGGGTTGTTCATGAAGTTGACGAAGCGTTGCAGCACCTGGGGATTGAACTCCAGCACGTTCTTCACCGTCTGGCGGTACTTGGCGTTCTCCTCCATCTTCAGCATGTTCATGAAGGCACTGTTGTAGACCCGGTGCATCCCCAGGGTCCGGACGAAGTACCCCTCCATGAGCCAGAAGGCCTCGGCCAGCAGCAGGGTGTCCGGCGCCTCGGCAGCCACCCGGTCCACCACCTGCCGCCAGAACTCCTCGGGCATGGCTTCGTCGAACGCCTCCCGGGTCATACCGTGTTCCCCCCGGGACGGTATCCCGCCGTGGCCGGGCTGGGGAAACCAGAGGCGCTGGTAATGCTTCTTCGCCAGGGTCATGGCCGCGTCGAAGCGGATGATGGGGAACATGCGGGCCACGTGGAGGATGGTCTCCATCACCGCTTCCCGCACCTCGGGATTCAGGTAGTTCAGCTGGGCGGTGTCGTTCCAGGGGGTGCTGCTGCCGTCGTTGCCGTGGTAGATGTAGCGGGTGCGACCGTCCCGGTGGTCGTAGTGCTTGAAGACCACCGCGGCGTCCCGCCGCTCCCAGTAGCCGTCCTCGATGTGGAGGGAGATCGCGGGGGACGAGGAGAGGTCGGGACCGGTGAAACTATAGGCAGGATACGGCGGGTACTCCAGCTGCACGAACCAGTCGGGGTGTTCCACGGTCCACCGGGAGAAGAGGCCGGTGTGATTGGGGACCATGTCGCTGGCAAGCCGGATTCCCCGCTGCAGCGCCCGATCCCGCAGGTTAAGGAGCGCCTCCTCCCCACCCAGGTCAGCGGCAATGGCGTAGTCGTAGAGGGAGTAGGCAGAGGAGATCGCCTCCGGGTTGCCGCAGAGCTGCTTGATCGTCCGGGAAGCGGGGGAGCGCTCCCAGAGCCCGATAAGCCAGAGGCCGGTAACCCCCCAGCGGGCCAGACGGTCAAGCTCCGCGTCGGGTATCCGGTCGAGGGTGTGGATCTCCTCGTTGTAGCGGATGGAGAGCTGGCCGAGCCAGACATAGACCATCTTGGCCAACAGTACCACGTTGGGCATCCAGTGGGTGTCGGGGGAAAAACGTTCCGGCTCGGGGTAGTAGTCGTTGACCCCTCCCCCCTTCCCGAACTCCAGGGGGGGGTAGATCTGGATCTTCCTGCCGATCCAC
>CALMBF010000084.1 GCA_937860145.1 uncultured Geobacter sp. | reverse complement strand
TCGGGGGTCTGGCTGAGGATGGCCATCACGGCCACGGCCGCCGTGGCCAGCAGGTAGGGGATCTTGTCCCCGATGCTGAAGCGCCGTGACGTCGAGGGGTAGCAGCGATCAAAAAGGACCATGAGCGGCAGGAAGATCACCGTCACCGACTTGGCAAGGAGCGCCAGGAGCAGTGCCACCAGGGAAGCGGCATACCGCCCCCCGGCACGCCTCCCCCGTGAGTCCCGATAGGAGCGGTAGAGCTCCCATGCGACAAGGAAGAAGAACATGGCCAGCACATTTTTTCTCTGGGACACCCAGGCGACGCTCTCCACCTGCACCGGGTGGAGGAGGAAGAACGCCGCCCCGAAAAATGCCCCGATCCGCCCGCTGACAAGCTGCAGGAACAGACGGTAGAGCAGCAGGCCGTTCACCGTGTGCAGGAGGATATTTATCAGCAGGTAACCGCCCGGCCAGAGCCCCCAGAGAGCATAATCCAGCATGTAGGAGAGCAGGTGGACCGGAGCGTAATTACCGACGTAATACGACGTGAACACGGCCTTGATCCGGTCCCAGCCAAACCCCTGGATATCGACATTCTCCAGCACGTAGCGATTGTCGTCCCAGTTGGACAGGAAGTCGTGGCCGAGAATGCGTCCGTAGACCGCGAAGGTCGCGCCGGTCAGCACCAGCAGGGGGAGGAGGTGGGGACGCAGTTTTTCCAAAACGGCTCTCATTCGTTCATACCTGTGCATTTCACCACGACTCATTCCGGCCAGGGAGTATTTCAGCCTGCAACGGGCAGGGGAACCGTTTGCCAGAAGAATCTACTAGCAGATATGCCCCGAAGAAACAACCCGCTTATTCACTATGCCGGGTCCTGCCGCCGAGGCAGGGCATCTCCCGGGAACAAGCGCCGGTATTGACGGCACGGAGCAAGAAAGGTACACTCGGGACCTTGCACCCTTCAACCAACCAGCAGTCATGGACATAGCGTGCCCATTCTCGACAGCAACACCCCGTCATCCCCCGTCTCCGGCTTCGGAGCCTCACGAGCCATCGCCTTCCCGGCCGTCGCCATCATCCTGCTCTTTCTTGTCCGCGAGATCTCCGATTTCGACATGTGGTTTCACCTTGCCGTCGGCAAAGAGATCCTTGCCGCACACTCACTCCCGACGACCGACCAGCTGAGCCTGCTGAATCTCGGCAGACCCGTTGCCGCCCATCTCTGGCTCTTCCAGGTCGTGGCAGCAGCGGGCTACCAGATGATCGGCTACTGGTGGCTCCATGGAATCCAGCTGGCAGCCCTCGGCATAACCCTTGCGACAGTGTTCCGCTCGACCCGCCCCCACGCATCGGCGGGATGGACATGGCTGCTGCTGGTGGCCGTTACCATTGCCAGCTCCGAA
Source organism: uncultured Geobacter sp. (assembly GCA_937860145.1). Taxonomy (GTDB): domain Bacteria; phylum Desulfobacterota; class Desulfuromonadia; order Geobacterales; family DSM-12255; genus CALMBF01. The sequence goes on along the minus strand of CALMBF010000084.1, from coordinate 4,961 downwards.
AGGTTCACCGTACGGCCAGAACTCGTATCCTTCATCATGATCGCAGTGTATTACGCCCGCCTGCAGCAGGGCAAATACAATTCATGCGCCGATCTGGCCGTTTTCTTCATCCTGCAGACCATCTGGACCAACTCCCACGGCATTTTCATCATCGGCCCGTTCATGGCAGGATGCTACCTTCTGGCCTCCCTCCTCCCGGGTACCTCCCCCCGGTCACGGACCTCGGTGCGATCCCTGGGAAAGCTTACCGGCATTACGGCGCTTGCCTGCATCGTCACCCCCGGCGGCTGGTCGAACATCAGGTATTCGTTACGTCTTGCCCTGGAATCAAACCCCCTCGCCCCCCGGATATCAAACTCGACCTATGAAATGGCGCCGGCACTGGGAGAAATCAGTCGGACACTCCTCCCCTTCTGGTTCTACCTGTTCCTCATCGCCGCCTTCCTGCTCACCTCCCTGGCGGCGATCTGCTACCACAGGAAACAGCTGTCAGTGGCGCGACTCCTGATCGGCGTCTCCCTTCTTGCGGCCTCCCTGACCGGCATGAAAAACATCCCCGTCTTTGCCTTGGTTGCCGCCCCCCTGATCGCGGAAAACCTGTCACTCCTGGATGCACGCCCCCTGCGCCGCGCCCTGTTCGCCGCCCTTGCCGTTGTCATGACAACCGCGGCAATCACCTGGTCACTCCGACCAGCCCTGAGCTACCTCGCCACCTGGGTCCCCTACCGGTTCGGCCTGGGTATCTCCGGTGACTACGTCCCCCTCGGCTTGCCAGCCTTCCTCGACGAGACCGGCTTCACCGGCCCCATCTTCAACAGCATGAACCTGGGTGGGTTCTATGAATTTCATGGCTATCCCCGGCGCATCCCCTTCTACGATTCCCGGCTCCAGGACTATACCCCCACAGAGGTCATTGCCGCCTTCAACACGGCAATCAACGCATCCCGGCAACCGTCTGCCTGGCATGAGATGGAGCGCAGATTCTCCTTTGCCGGCATCCTGCTGGGAAATCCCCCCGATGACCCTGAGGCGGCCGGCCTGCTCCCTCTGGTTGCAGCCGATCCCTCCTGGCGGCTGGTCTATCTCGACCATGCGGCATCATTCTGGATGCGTGCCGACAGGCAGGGAGCCCCCCCGGCAGTGGACGAGGGGAGGATCAGGTCACTGGTCGAAGCGGTTTCCAATGCCTCGCAGGCGGAAAACATGAATTTTTTCCTGGAACGGACGGGGTGGTATCGGGAACTGCGGCGCAAACTGCTTGAAAATGCGGCCGGACGATGGAATAATACTTCGTTGCTCATCGACCTCGGGCTGCTTGACATGCAGTCGGGGGACCATGCCGGTGCGGAACGGCTCTTCCTGCGCGTTCTCCGGATGAAACCCGATTCCCGCCTGACCCTGGCAACGCTCGCCCAGCTTGCCCTCATGCGCAATGATCGGACCGGTGCCGAGAAATACATCAGAGAAGCTCTCCGTCACTATCCGGACGATGCTGACCTCCGGCAGAACCTTGACGCCATCATCAATTACCGGTAGCAGAGGAAAAAGACCGTCACCATGGCCCATACGCCTTTGACAAAAACCATAGTCATCCCCACTCTCAATGAAGAGGAAACCATCGCGGACGTGATCGAACAGTGCCGCCCCTACGGGGATGAGATCCTGGTCGTGGATGGAAGGTCCACCGACCGGACTGCCGCCATTGCCGCCAGCATGAACGTCACCCTCCTCATCGACAACGGCAAGGGGAAAGGGGCTGCCATCCGCCAGGCGCTGGCAGCGGCGCAGGGCGACATCGTGGTCTTCATCGATGCCGACGGTTCCCACGATCCCCGGGACATCCCCCGCCTTGTGGAACCGATTGCCGCCGGGCGTGCCGACCACGTTACCGGCTCACGCATCCTGGGGGGCTCCAGCGAACTGTTCGGCGGCTTCGACGAGTTCATCCGCCTGGCAGGCAGTTCCTTCATCACCGAATGCATCAACTGGCGGTTCAAGACGAAACTGAGCGATTCCCAGAACGGGCTGCGGGCCATCCGCAGGGATGTGGCACTCAAGCTGGGATTGAAAGAGAACATCACCACCATCGAGCAGGAGATGGTGATGCGGACCCTCAAGTGCGGCTACCGGATGGCCGAAGTCCCGACCCATGAACACAAGCGCATCGTCGGGCCATCCAAGATCAAGCTGAGCAGGGTCTGGTTCAGATACGGCTACTCGTTGCTGAAAAACCTGCTGTAAGAATCCAGCTAGGAATATCCATGAAAATACTGGTTACCGGAGGGATGGGGTTCATCGGCAGTCATATCGCCGAATACCATGCCTCCAGGGGGGACCGGGTCGTTGTCCTCGACAATCTCAGCAGGGGCAGGCTGCTGCCCCGGGCCCACGGTTGCAGCGACCTCAACCGGGACTACCTCCTGAATCTTCACCACATCAGCCACGTGGAGGCCGACATCCGTGACCGGCAGGCCGTCATGGAAGCTGCGGCCGGGTGCGACGTGATCTTTCATGCCGCCGGCCAGACCGCGGTCACCACCTCCATGCGGGATCCGGCGGAAGACTTCTCGGTCAACGTCACCGGGACCTTCAACATCCTCGAAGCGGCACGGTTGTGTGGGGTGGGAACGGTCGTCTACTGCTCAACCAACAAGGTCTACGGCGCCAATGTCAACAAGCTGGGGATCCGTGAAGAACCGACCCGGTACGCCTTCTGTGACAGCCACGCCGACGGCATCGGTGAAGAGTTCCCCATCGACCGGTGCGAGCACACCCCCTATGGGTGCTCCAAGCTGACCGGCGACCTCTACTGCCAGGAGTATGCCCGATGCTACGGCCTGCGCACGGCGGTCTTCAGGATGTCCTGCATCTACGGCACCCGCCAGTTCGGCATGGAGGACCAGGGATGGATCGCCTGGCTGGCCTACGCGACGCTGCGCGGGCTCCCCATCACCGTGTACGGGGACGGCAAACAGGTACGGGACATCCTCTATATAGCCGATCTCGTCGACGCCTACGACCGGTTTCTCCACTCGGACCTGGAGCATGGCGTGTTCAACCTGGGGGGTGGGAAGGGGTTCTCCGTCAGCGTTCTCGAACTGCTGGACATCCTCCAGGGGATAACCGGCAAACGGTCCCCCCTGACCTTCAGGGAATGGCGGCACTCGGACCAGAAAGTCTACATCTCCGACATCTCCGGGGCAGCCAGCGCCCTGGGATGGCACCCCCGCACCAGCCCCGCGGAAGGGATCGCCACCCTTGTCGACTACCTGGCACGGAACGGCAGCTCCCGCTGACCCGCACCTGCAGACGAAAGCTCCATGGCACAGATCCCGTCACACTCCGTCAGCATCGTCATCCCCGCCCGCAACGAAGAAGATTCCATCGGCATGGTGCTTGACGAAGTCTTTGCCGAAATCCGGCACCTGCCGGCATACGCCTTCGAAGTCCTCGTGGTCGACAACAACAGCACGGACCGGACCGCCGAGATCAGCCGGCTGAAAGGGGCGACGGTCCTGCGGGAGACGCGGCCGGGAAAAGGGATGGCCCTGGCAGCGGGGTTTGCGGCAGCGACCGGGGAGATCATCATCATGATGGACGCCGACTTCTCCCACAACGCGGCGGAATTCGGTCAGTTCCTGGCAAAAATCGGGGAGGGGTACGGCCTGGTCATCGGTTCGCGGCAACTGGGACGGAGCGACGAGTACACCCTTACCCGAAAATTCGGCAACCTGTTCCTCACCGCATCGTTCCGGCTGCTGTTCGGCTACGACCTGACCGATGCCCTGAACGGCTTCAAGGCGTTCAGGCGGGAAGTCGTCACGGAGGACGGCTGCACCTCCAGGGACTTTGAAATTGAGATCGAGCTGATCTATTACGCCCTGAAACGGGGGCTGACGGTGGGTGAGGTGATCAGCCACGAACGGCAGCGGCTCGGCGGGGTCATGAAATCCCACGCCCTCATCCACGGGCCGAAGTTTCTGGCCGCCATCCTCAAGTATGGCCTGCGCTACCGGCTGTCCGCCTGACGTACCCTACCACAGTGTCTCGAAATCGATGGGCCCGGTTTCCGGCCCGGCCCTCCTGAAGTCGTCCGCCGCCTCGGCTCCCCTCCCCAGTGCCTGCAGCGCCACCCCCCGGTGATAGAAGTAGTTGGGCTGCGGCTTCCGCGCAATGGCGGCGGAAAAAGCAGCCACCGCATCCTCGTACCGCCCCCCCCGGTTATAGGCATCCCCTGCCAGGGCAAAGTAGTTGAACGCCTGGGGATTCCCCGCCTCCTCCGCCATCTGCCCGGCGAGGAGGAAATCGGCCGCGGCCGCCGGGTACCGTCCGACGTCCAGGTAGTGGAACCCCCGGTAGCTGTAGGCCCTGCCGATGGGCTGCACCTCGATGACCCGCGACCAGAGGGTGCCCGAGTCCTTCCAGGTGGCAATGAGCTTCACCGACGTACCGGCGAAGAGGCAGAGGGCAAGACCCGCCCCTGCGAGCGCCACTTTCCTGCCACCGTTCGGCAGCCGCCGCCAGGAGGCGGCACCAGCGGCCACCAGGGCGATGGTCGGCACGATCATGGCGAGATAACAGTGGCGCGTGGAGTAGGCCACGTCGACCCCCACCTGGAAGAAGGGGAGGGTCGGCACCAGGGGGATGAGGAAGGCGAGCCAGGCCGCCGGGAGCCAGGGCAGCCGCCTGGCAAGGGCGAAACAGAGCACCGTCACCCCGAGGACAAAGGCGGTCTTCGCTCCAGCAGCGGCCGGTTCCGCCAGCACCGGGGCAATGGAGTTGAACAGGTGGATCCCTGCCGGATAGAAGAGAAGACGGCAGAATTCGAAGATCGCATGCCCGGCAACCAACACCCGCTGACCGAAGGGAAACTGGCTGTAGGAGTACATGGGGCTCGTGATGCTCATGGTGGTGACGGTCATGACCGTGGCCCCCGCCGCCAGGAGGAGGTAGGGGCTGTT
>CALMBF010000083.1 GCA_937860145.1 uncultured Geobacter sp. | reverse complement strand
GCCCGCAGCTCGGCCTCGAAGGAGGCATCGCTCCCCCCCCGTCCCCTTCCGCTCACGGTGTAGCGGTTGCCGGTCCCGTCGCGAAGCGTCAGCTCCATCCGGCTCTCCAGGGAGCCCGTGGTCGCCAGGTCCCGCAGGTCGAGGGAAATATCTTTCAGAGACCGGCCGCTCAGGATCACCAGGCCGTCCGTGACGCGGAGGCGCCGCACCACGGTCTCCGCGGCGGGGGGACCCTTGCCGGGCTTGGTCAGGCCGGCGAAGTTCCAGACGCCGGCGCTGTTTTTGTGCAGGTCGAGGCGCGGCCCGGCAACCTCGACCAGGGCAATGTCACGCCGGCCGGAGAGGAGCCGCAGCCAGTGGGGTCTGATGGTCAGGGACCGTGCCGTCAGCAGCCGCCCCCCGGCAAACCCGGGGGGATCTGCCACCGACAGACCCATGAGGCTGATGCTCCCCCCGGAGAGGTGCAGGAGCTGCACTTCAACCGGCCGGCGCAGATAGCCGCTCAGGAGCGCCGAGAGCAGGCGTGCGGGATCGGCGGTGGAAAGGTAGACCTTGAGGGAGAGGGTGACCAGGGCCAGGACGGCCAGAATGGCGACAGCACCGGACAGCAGGATCCTGTTCCCGCGCACCTTCCACGTCGGTTGTCTGCCCGTGTCGTTCATGGCAACGCTCCCTCGTGGAGAAACTGTACAGCGTCGGGCGATGGTTGCAAGGCCCCCCATGCGGCTTCCATTGCGTCGCGTGGGCAACGGGACGTTCAATCCACCCTCATTATATTAATTGACATTAATTTTGTGAGTTGTATAATTTTTTGTGCTGCCGGTACGGCGGCCATGATTCGCAGCAGATCGGAGCCATCCGCCTGAGCGACCATCCCTCCCCAGCATGTCTTGATTTTAAACTCATTCTCCCGGAGTAGAAGCCTGCTGCCATGAGTTAGAATCATGTGGCTCCCTCGTCAGAAGACTGCGCAATTTCTGCCGGAATCTTCGCTATGGGGAAAAAGCCGATTATCGTCATCGCAGAGGCGGAAAACCACCCCTTCTACCACGCCCTGCCGCTCTGGGAGGAAAGCGTCGAGATTTACCACATTGACGCCCCTCCTCACCATTTCGGTCCGTTGCAGGCGGATCTAATACTCATCGACTCCGGCTTCAACGACGAGCGGGGTCTTCGCCTGCTCCGGGAAGTGAAGCTGGGCCATCCCGAGATACCGGTGATGTACGTCACGGATGCCGGCTCGGAAGAAACAGCTGTTGCAGCGTTACGGTACGGCGTGCGGGATTATTTCAACAAACCGTTTGAACTGCTGGAGTTCCGGAACAAGATCTTTGAATTTCTCGAAATTAAACGAGCCGGATTCTGGGGGAAAAGGCGCCATTTCCTTACCGACATGCTCACCACGCACGTAAAGGCGAGCACCCGCCGCAATAGCGATCTACCGTCAAACCTGCTCCGCTCGGTCCGGTTCATCAAGGAAAATTTTGCCCGGCCAATCTCCGTCGACATGATGGCAGAGGAGGGGGGGGTCAGCAAATGCCACTTCTGCAGGGAATTCAAGAAGTCGACCGGCATGACCCCCATGCAATTTCTGGCAAGGATACGCATCAAGCGGTCAAAGGAGTACCTCAGGAAGAAGCTCCCCGTGTCAACCATTGCCCTGAAGGTCGGCTTCAACGACCTGAGCAGTTTCAACAGGAATTTCAGAAAGTACGTCGGACTCACCCCCACCGAATTCAGGGCTTCCCTCCGTTGTGATTCCTGACACGGCACCTCCCGCCTGCGTGCCGGCCCGCCTCTCTTCCATCGCACATCCGTCCAGAGCAACCATAGCTTCATACCTGCCATCTTTTTTCACCCCGTCAATAGGTGCACGAAGAAAAGCAACCACAACCTAGTTATGACCCTGGCGCTTGATACCATTCATCTCACTTGCTTCTGTCCGCCCGATTCCCGGAGGAGAGCGCGCCGTAACTAATCCAGCGGCAAAGGGGGTGATGGTGAACTCAAGAACGGGGCAACCTCCCCGGCATCGGAGTGGCAGAACCATCCACATCAAAAATCCAACCTAAGGAGTAAACGATGAAAAAACTCATGGCAATTCTCGCTCTCTCCCTTCTGGCATCAACATCGGCCCTTGCCGCTTCCGCCAAGTTCACCGCCAACGTCGGTACCGTGGCAGTGGTCAGCCCGATGCTCGCATCAAATGATGCCGACGGCTGGTCAACGGTCCTGTCCGGCAGCATCCATACCGCCACCCCGAAAGACCTCCTCATCGGCGTCTCCCTTGAAACGAGTCTCCTTACCGACACGGTGGTCAAGAGCAGCGGCGGGGTGAAGGACGTCTCGACTGCCGAGGCGGCCATAGAGGTCAAGGTGCTGGTGGACGGGAAGGAAGCTGCCCCGGGAGTGGTGATTTTCGATAAGAGAAAACAACAGCTGTCGGCAGCCCTCGGCGGGTATTACACCAACTGCACGGACTCCAACCTTGACGGCATCACCGATGTCCTGACCGAGTGCGAACTGGCAGCGGAAGAAATCGGCCTTCTCCTTGATACGACCGCTGCGCATCATTTCAACTTCATCCAGGCCAACCTCGGCCAGGGGACCCACTCGGTGGTCGTGAAGTCCAAGATCAGCAACAACACGGTGTTCGCAAACGGCAGCGCATCAGCAAGCGCTCTCCTTGGCAAGGGCTCCCTGAGCGTCGAGGAAGTTCAGGCGGTTAATGCACAGGACGGCATCGTCATCCAGTAGGGGAACATGCGGGTATGACCGGGAGGGGGCACCCTTGATGGGTGCCCCCTCGTTGTTTGTGAGCGTCATCGGGACTGCGACATCGTTGGTTGGCCGGCGTGGCTCCACGTAGTACCGGCTTGCGGGATAAAGGTCCCGGCCTCGCCCACGTCCCCGTTTGCTTTCCGCGACCCGTCTGTGCTATTACAATTGAAGCAGATTCGCGAACGAAACACAGGACGGGAAACAGGTTGGAACTGATCAGGGACAAGCGCTACACGAAGATGAAGAACGCCATCGGCCGGGCGATCGCCGACTTCGGCCTCATCGAGGAAGGGGACCGGATCGCCGTGGGGCTCTCCGGGGGGAAGGACTCCTGGACCCTGCTCCACATGCTGGAGGAGCTGCGCCGCCGGGCGCCGGTCAGGTACGAGGTGGTGGCGGTCACCATCGACTCGGGCTACCCGGGGTTCCGCAGCGACGTCATCGAGAGCTACCTGAAGGAACACGGCTTCACCTACCACATCGAGCAGGCCGGCCACTACGCCATCATCAAGGAGAAGCGGCGGCCCGACTCCTCCTACTGCTCCATCTGCGCACGGCTGAAACGGGGCTCCCTCTACACCTTGGCGAAGAGACTGGGGTGCAACAAGCTGGCCCTGGGTCACCACCTGGACGACTTCATCGAGACCCTGCTCCTGAACCAGTTCTTCGTCGGCTCCCTCAAGGCCATGGCCCCCTCCATGCTGGCGGACAACGGCGAGACCACGGTCATCCGCCCCCTGGTCTACGTGGAGGAGAAGGAGATCATCCCCTTCAGCCGGGAGAACGGCTTTCCGGTTGTCTGCTGCTGCTGCCCGGTCTGCGGCACCGCCGACCTGCAGCGGAAGAAGATGAAGCAGCTCCTGAAAGAGCTGGAGAAGACCATCCCCCACGTCAAGCGGAGCCTGTTGCGGGCACTGGCCAACGTACAGCCCCGGCACCTGCTCGACAGGAGGCTGCAGCACGACGCTTCTCCTTCTTCTGTTCCCGGTGCCGGCGACACTCCTCCCGGAAACGGCGCCAGCTCCTGAGATCGTCCTGCGCGCTGATCCAGCCGCAGTAGATGACTACCCCCGCACCAACTATCGCTAACGGTTCCATATCCCCTCCTTCGTACTGTTACGGAGAGCATACCAGGGTTATGCGACAGAATATGTCACAAAAGGAACAGCCATGGGTAACCGCTTCATGCAACCGCTCCGCATCGCCATCCAGTGGCTCTATCTCTTTTTCTGCCTCTGGCTCGGCTGGCGCTTCTTCCAGTTCGTCCTCCACTTCCGCTCCGGCGGGCTCTCCCCGGCCATCCCCCGCCCCGAAGGGGTCGAGGCATTCCTCCCCATCGCCGCCCTGATGGGGGTGCGGGACTGGTTCGCCACCGGCAGGCTCAACCCGGTCCACCCGGCAGCCGTCGTCATCCTCCTCTCCGTCGTCCTCGTCTCCCTGCTGCTGCGCCGCTCCTTCTGCTCCTGGATCTGCCCCGTCGGCACCATCAGCGAGCTCCTCTGGAAACGGGGGTTCTCCCTCCTGCGGCGCAACCTCCGCCCCCCCCGCTGGCTTGACCAGATCCTGCGGGCCCCCAAGTACCTGCTCCTCGCCTTTTTCGTCTACTTCATCTTCTTTGCCATGGGCGCGGGGCAGGTCGGCGCCTTCCTGACCTCGGACTACGGCAAGGTCGCCGATGTCCGCCTGCTGGACTTCTTCCTCACCCTCTCAGGCACGCCGCTGGTGGTGATCCTGTTCCTGCTGGCCGCCTCCCTGCCGCTGAAGAACCCGTTCTGCCGCTTCCTCTGCCCCTACGGCGCGCTGCTGGGCCTGCTCGCCCTCCTCTCCCCGGCCAAGGTGACCCGCCACAAGGAGACCTGCGTCTCCTGCGGCGTCTGCAGCCAGGTCTGCCCGGCCTCCATCCCGGTGATGGCGAAGGAGCGGGTCCATTCGCCGGAGTGCATCGGCTGCTGGCGCTGCATCAGCCACTGCCGTGCCGAAGGCGCACTCTCCATGGATCTCCCCGGGAACAGGGTCGCCATCCCGGGGATCGTCTTCGCCCTGCTCGTGGTGCTCCTCTTCTGGGGGGGGACCCTCGTGGGGAAAGCGACCGGCCACTGGCACTCCGCCATCACCGTGGCGGAGTATGCACATCTCCTGGGGAGATAGGCGAGGATGAAGCTCACACCTACCCTCTACCCCGGCAGACTGCTCCGCCGTTACCAGCGCTTCCTCGCCGACGTCCTCCTGGAGAGCGGCGAGACGGTCACCGCCCACTGCCCCAACTCGGGGAGCATGAGGGGGTGCGCCACCCCCGGCAGCCCCGTGCTCCTCTCCCTCAGCAGCAACCCGAAACGGAAACTGGCCCACACCTGGGAGCTGGTGGAGGCTGACGGGGTCTGGGTCGGCATCAATACCGCCCTCCCCAACCGGATCGTCCACGAGGCGATCGCCGCGGGTGAGGTCCAGGAACTGGCCGGCTACGACGCCATCCGCCCGGAGGTCCCCTACGGCACGGGGAGTCGCATCGACCTGCTCCTGACCGGCGACCGGCCCCCCTGTTACGTGGAGGTGAAGAACGTCACCCTGGTGGAGGGGGGGCGCGCCCTCTTCCCCGATGCGGTCACCACCCGGGGGCAGAAGCACCTTCGCGAGCTGATGGAGGTGGTACGCCGGGGCGAGCGGGGGGTGATCTTCTTCCTCGTGCAGCGCCCCGACGCGGCCTCCGTCTCACCGGCGGACAGCATCGACCCGGAGTACGGACGGCTCCTCCGCCTGGCCGTGGCACAGGGGGTGGAAGCGCTCGCCTACCGGGCGGAGGTGACCCCGGAAGAGATCCGGCTCTCCTGCAGGCTTCCGGTACGGCTCGACTGAACAAGGAACCGGCATCCCGGTCCCACCACCCTCGGGAAGGTCCCCATGCATTTGATAACCAGACTCGGGCCGCTTCCGGCCCTGCTCCTTCTCCTCTCCCTCCTGACTGCCTGTTCCGGCAGCCGGGCACTCCTCACGGCAGAGCGGCCGGCCGACCTGCCCTTCCAAAACGAGCTGCAGCAGGAGCTCTCCAGCATCAGGGTCAGCTTCGAGACCAGCGCCGACGAGCTTGCCAGGGTGCTGAACACCTCAGTGGGGAGGGACATCTACCGCGGCCCGGTCAAAAACAGCGGCGTCACGGCCACCATCCGCAGGAACGGCCCGATCGCCGCGGCCATGAGCGACAACGCCATCCTCATCTCCCTGCCGGTCACCCTCTCCCTCGCCTACGGCATGTTCCAGATTCCCGATCTCTCCCTCACGCTGAAGTTCAGGGTCCACCCCGCCATCACCTCCGACTGGAAAATCGTCACGGACGTGCAGTATACCGGGCTGCAGGAGCTGTTCGCCGACAAGGTCACCATCGGCCCGCTCTCCCTTAAACCGCTCGCCACCATCGAAGGGACCATCCAGCCTCTGCAGAGGAGCATCTCCACCCTGGTCAGCGACGAGATCAACAGGCAGCTCCCCCTGAAAAAGCGCCTCGAAACGGCCTGGAAAGCGGCGCAGAAGCCGGTATTGCTGGACGGGAGATACTCCGCCTGGCTCACCCTGACCCCCAAGGAGATCATGATCACCCCGCTGCAGGCGGAGAGGAACCGGGCCAGGATAAGCGTCGGATTGAACACACTGGCCGACCTGACCATCGGCTGTCTCTTATACACATCTGACGCTGCCGACGAATAGAGAGGTG
>CALMBF010000082.1 GCA_937860145.1 uncultured Geobacter sp. | reverse complement strand
CCCCTCGGTCATGGCCACGGCCATCATCCCCCCCCGGGGGTGGGCGTCTTTGGCCCGGCACTCCCCCGGGGGGAGCCGGTCCAGCAGGGCGGCGATGAACTCCATGGAGCGCCGGGCCTCCAGCCAGCGGACCATGGCCCGGGCATAGACGTCGCCGTGGTGGTCGATCGCCGGCTCCCAGGCCGTGCTCCGGTAGATGCCGAAGGGGAAGCTGCTCCGCACGTCCCGCATGATGCCGCACGCCCGGGCGGCCGGCCCCACCAGCCCCAGCTCCAGGGCATCCTCCCGTCTGACCCTCCCCGTATCCTCGAAACGTGCCATGACCGACGACGACTGCCAGAGGAGGCCCACCGCGTTCTCCAGGTCGGCCCGGGCGGCGGCGAGGCGGCGCTGCAGCTCCGCCACCTGTTGCGGCACGATGTCGAAGCCGGTCCCCCCTGGTCTGATCGTCCCCCGGCCGAAACGGCTGCCGCAGATGACGGCGCTCATGTTGAGAAAGTCCCCCCTGATCCTGCCGCAGTAGGACATGGTGGGGAGGTACCCCACGTCGCCGGCCAGCGCTCCCAGGTCGCCGGCGTGGTTGGCGAGGCGCTCCAGCTCCAGGGCGATCCCCCTGATGGCCTCCCCCCGCTCCGGCACGGTGGTCCCCCCCAGGGCCTCCCGCACCATGCAGTGGGCCTGGGCATGGCCGATCGTGGTGTCGCCGGCCACGGTCTCCACCTGGTACATGGTCGTGCCGTGGGGGCCGCCCACGAGGGCCCGTTCCACGCCGCGGTGCTGGTAGCCGAGGGCGATCTCCAGGTGGAAGACCTTTTCCCCGTGACACTGGAAGCGGAAATGACCCGGCTCGATGATGCCGGCATGGACCGGCCCGACCGCCACCTCGTGGATCTCGTCGCCGTTCACCCGGTAGAACTCCGTGACACAGGGGAGTATCTGCTCGTCGGGGCCCCGTCCCCAGGCATCCCTGCCGGGGAGGCGGCTCCGGACGAAGCGGACCGGCTTGAACCAGGGGTGCTCCTCCGCCGCCACCCCCCACTCTTCGGCGAGCTCCCGCTCGAACAGGTGGAGCTGGGGGACGTAGTCGGTGATGGAGGGGAGCTGGCCATCGACGGTGGTCCCCATGATCCCCAGCTGCTGTTCGTTGCGGGCGCCGAGCACGGCGTAGAGGGAGAGCTCCTCCCCGTCCGGCGCGCCGAACAGGTTGATCACCCGCCACCCCCGGCCGGTGGCGTCGATGATGGTCTGGAGGAAGTCGTTCAGCCCGTGCCGGGGGATCTCCTCAAGGGGGAAGGCCTCGCCGTTTTTCGCCAGGCGGAAGGTGCTGTTCATGACCCCACCCCCAGCATGGCCGCCGTCGCGTCGAGGATCTCCCGCAGGGGGGCGGGGATCCAGATCCCGAGCAGCAGGGTGACGAGGAGGAGGGCGAGGGGGGGGGCCACGGTCAGCAGCCGGTCCCGGTAGCCGCTGTCATCCAGGTCGCTCCCTCCCCGGCCGGTGAGGATGGGGAGGATGGTGAGCGCCATGCCGGTGAAGATCACGGCGAAGAGGAGGATGACGGTCACCCCCGCGATCTCCCTCCCGTCCGCGAACAGGCCGCTCAGGATCATGAACTCGCTGAGGAACGTGGCGAAGGGGGGGGAGCCGGTGACGGCGAAGAGCGCCAGCATGAAGAGCCACCCCGACCAGGGGAGCCGGTCCATGACCCCCCGGACCCGTTCCGCCCGCTTGCTGTTGTAGGAGCGGTGGATGTTGGCCGCCGTGAGGAAGAGGACCCCCTTGGTCAGGCCGTTGGTGAGGAGGTGGAAGACGGTGCCGGGGATGGCGCCCCTGCCGAGGCCGAAGCCGATGGCCATGAAGCCGACGTGCTCGACGCTGGAGTAGGCGAGGAGCCGCTTGAAATCGGCCTGGCGCAGGACGAAGACGGCGGCGAAGCCCATGGAGAGGAACCCCAGGAGGGTCAGGGCGTCGCGGAAGAAGGTGGTGGTCCCCGCGGCCAGGCAGATCTGGTAGATGCGGCAGATGCCCAGGAAGCCGCAGTTGACCAGCCCGCCGGCCAGCAGGGCGCCGACCAGGCCGGGGGCCTCGCCGTAGGCATCCGGTTTCCAGGTGTGGAGCGGCGCCAGGCCGATCTTGGTGCCGAACCCCACCAGGAGGAAGATGAAGGCGCCGTTCAGCCAGGCCGGGGAGAGCCCCCTGGCCTGGGCCAGGAGCGGGGCCAGGAGGAGGGTCGGTTCCTGCCGGGCGACCACCGTGGCATAGGCGAGGAAGTAGAGCCCCAGGAGGGCCATGGCGATGCCGATGGAGCAGATGAGCATGTACTTCCAGGTGGCCTCGATGGAGCGGGCGTTGCGGTTGAAGTAGATCAGGGGGGCCATGGCCAGGGTGGTCGATTCGATGGCGACCCAGAGGAGCCCCAGGTGCTGGGAGACGCAGGCCAGGGACATGGCCCCCAGGCAGAGGGGGAGGCCCATGCAGAGGACCCGGTTGCTCCTCTCCCGGCGGTAGGCCAGGTAGCCGACGGAGTAGATGGCGCAGCAGAAGAAGAGGATGCTGACCTCGAGGAGGACCAGTTTTCCCAGGGGGTCGAGGATGATCCACCCCCCCAGTGCCGGCGGGGGCGTTTCGGCCAGCAGGGCCAGGGTCAGGAGGAGGTGTACCCCCCCGACCACCGGCAGGACGAGGGGCCTGCGCCGGTTGTCCGGGGTCAGCCAGGCGGCCAGGGCGCCGAGGAGCGGCAGGGCGATGAGCAGGGCGATCATGTCACTCCTTCAGCGACGTCAGCCGGGAGGTGTCGATGGAGGAGAACTCCTGGCTGATCTGGTTGATGATGATCCCCATGACGAAGATGCCGACGAGGAGGTCGAGGAGCGCCCCCGCCTCCACCATGACCGGCATCGCCTCGGTGAGGAGGAGGCCGAAGATGAAGATGCCGTTTTCCAGGATCAGGTAGCCGGTTACCTGGGAGATCGCCTTCTTGCGGCTCACCAGGAGGAGGAAGCCGGTCATGAGGGTGGCGATGGCCGCCGGGACGAAGAGGAGGTCCTTGTGCTGGGGGGCGAGGGGGAGCTTGTCGGCGAAGAGGAACGCCAGGGCGGTGGCAACCGCTCCCACCAGCATGATCGGCACGTAGCCGAGAAACGGGGTCTCCTCCCTCTTGATCCCCACGGTCCTGACCGCCCGGTTGAGGAGCGCCGGGATCAGGAACCCCTTGACGCCGACCATGCCGACGGAGATCAGCAGCAGGTGGGGTGAGACCTGGTGGATGAGGGAGGGGATCAGGCCGAGGACCATCCCCTGGACCGCCACCACCCTGATGGCGATCCCGATCCTGCTGCTGCCGAGCACCATGAAGTTGAGGAGGAAGACGAGGACGAGGAGCTGGTCGGCGAAGGTGTTCATGGCGATTGCCTCAAAACCAGGAGCATGGCGAAGGCGGAGAGGAGGCTCGCGGATACGAGCAGCTGGGGGACCCTGGTCAGCCTGAGCCGGGCCATGGTCGACTCCACCGTGCCGATGGCCACGGCGAGCAGGACCATGGCCCCGACGAAGGCGCACCAGTCGATAATGACGTTGCCGCTCCGGAAGGGGACGGTAATGTGGACGAAGAGGGCGCCGAGGAGGAACAGCTTCAGGGAGGCGCCGTAGAGCACCGTTGCCAGCCCGGGGCCGCTGTGGTCCAGGACCATCACCTCGTGGATCATGGTCAGCTCCAGGTGGGTGTTCGGGTCGTCGAAGGGGATGCGGCAGTTTTCCGCCAGCAGGACGATGAAGAGGGCGCCGGCCATGAGGAGGAGGGCTGCCCCCGAGCCGAACCAGGCAGCCGGCGGGAAATCGTTGAGCATGCCGCTGAGGGAGAGGGAGGAGCTGACCCGCGCCAGCACCACCAGGGAGAAGAAGAGGGCCGGTTCGGCAAGGCAGGAGAAGGTTGCCTCCCGCGCCCCCCCCATCCCCTCGAAGCTGGAGCCGGTGTCCAGGGCGGCGGCAACGGTGAAGAAGCGGCCGAGTCCGAACAGGTAGGCGAAGAGGATCATGTCGCCGGTGAAGGCGAGCGGGGCCGGCTGGTTCCCCAGGGGCATGAGCAGGGCGGCGGCCAGGGTCGCCGCCAGGGTCACGAGGGGCCCCGCCCGGAAGAGCCAGGTGGTGGTGCTGCTGAAGACGGACCCCTTGCGCCAGAGACGGAGCATGTCATGGTAGGGCTGCAGCAGGGGGGCGCCGGTCCGTCCGGCGAAGAACGCCTTGGTCCGGTTGATCACCCCGAGGAGGAGCGGGGGGAGGAGCAGGGTCAGGAGGAGGTGGATGAGGGTGTTGACGGCGGTGTGCATGTCAGCTCCTGATCCTGAAGTGGCTCCAGGCGAGGAGCGCTATCAGCGTGACGACGATGTAGAGGATGTAGAGGTGAAGCCTGCCGTGCTGGAGCCTGCGGACCAGTGAGAGGCGGTTGTTCAGGAGGCCGAAGAGCGGCAGGTAGAACCCTTCCAGGAGCGCTTCCGGCACGTGGCTCCGGAATGACACCTGTTTCGGGAAGTGCCCCTGGATCAGCGGCGTCTTCGTATGGGGGCGGAGCAGCCCGCTGAACAGCCCCACGAGGGTTGCGGCGAAGGAGGAGGCGGTGTACTGCATCCGGGCCGTCGGCGCCAGGTAGCCGCACCCCCAGGTCTGGGCAACGCCGACGGGCGACCGTGCCAGACGGTGCCGGTAGAGGAGCGTGGTTGCCCCGACCAGCAGGAGGAGGACCAGTGACACGACGGAGACCATGCCGAGGGAGGCGTGCCCCGCCAGGGTTGTGCCCGTTGCGGCAAGCCCGGGGTCGAGGGAGCGGACGACGGTCTCCAGCAGGGGGGCCACTGCCTGGGGGAACAGGCCGATGCCGGCGCAGACCGCTGCCAGCACCCCCATGGGGGCGAGCATGGCAGGCCCGGCTTCATGGCTCTCGGCGCTCCTGTCGCTGCGGGGGGTGCCGAGGAAGGCGATGCCGAACACCTTGACGAAGCAGGCGAGGGCCAGGCCGCCGATCAGGGCGAGGGCAGGTGCCGCCAGGGCGAAATAGGGGTCGTTGAAGGTGTCCGCGTCGATGATCCCCCGGAAGAGGCCGAGGTAGATCAGCCATTCGCTGACAAACCCGTTCAGGGGGGGGAGGCCGCAGATCGCCACGGCACCGGTGAGGAAGAAGGCGGCTGTCAGCGGCATCCTCCGGAGGAGCCCCCCCATCCGGTCGATCTCCCGGGTGCCGCAGGCATGGATGACCGACCCCGCCCCGAAGAAGAGGAGGGATTTGAAGGTGGCGTGGTTCAGGGTGTGGAGCAGGGCGCCGGCCGTGCCGAGGAGGGCAAGGGCCGGCATCCCCCGTGAGCTCCCCATGAGGGAGACGCCGAGCCCCATGAGGATGATGCCGATGTTTTCGATGCTGTGGTAGGCGAGGAGCCGCTTGATGTCGTGCTGGCCGATGGCGAAGACCACCCCGACCAGGCCGGAGACGATCCCGGCGGCGAGGAGGACCACCCCCCACCAGAAGGGGATGTCGGTGAAGAGGGACACGGCACGGACCATGCCGTAGATCCCCATCTTGATCAGCACCCCGGACATGATGGCGGAGACGTGGCTGGGGGCGTTGGCATGGGCGGAGGGGAGCCAGATGTGGAGCGGCACGATGCCGGACTTGATGCCGAAACCGGCCAGGGCGGCGATGAAGATGGCGGTGGCGGCCGGCGACGTTGCGGGGAGCGCACCGGCTCCGGGGAGAAGCCAGGAGGAGGTGGCCCCCTTCAGCAGGGAGAAAAAGGCGAAGAGCGCCAGGACCCCCAGGTGTCCGACCACCAGGTAGAGGGTGCCGGCGTCGCGTACCTCTTTCCGGCGGCCGCCGACGGTCATGGCGAAGTAGCAGGAGACCGTCATGACCTCCCAGGCGGCGAGGAAGAGGACGGCGTGGCGGGCGATGACGATGGTGACCAGGGATGCGGTGAGGACGGCAAGGAACAGGGTGAGCTTGGGGGCACTCTCCGGGTTTTGCTCCGCGGGCCAGTAGCCGACGGCGTAGACCGCGCAGCAGGCGGAGATGGTGAAGATGGGGAGAAGGAAGAGGGCGCTCAGGGGGTCGACCCCTATTTCGGCGGGACCGAAGGGGATCCCCCAGTCAATGCTCCATGTTTCGACCTCCTTCCGGGCCAGGGCCGCAAGGGCTCCGGAAACTCCGGCCGTTGCGGCAAGGACGTGGAGGGTGGCGGCGATCTTCTGTCCTTTGGCGGGATTGCCCGCAACAAGGAGGGGAATGCCGGCGCTGGCGGCCAGCAGAATGCCTGTGACAGTGAGGAGTATGGGAGAGATCATGTCTGCACTCACAGGGTCGGTTGGGGAGGTCTCCGTCGGACGCGGCCGGCCGGGAGACAAGGGTTGAAATATAAGTATTTTTTTAGAACAAGATTAGTTTAATGTCAAATTCTTTGTTCGAATAACGGGGCATTAAAATGATAACACTCTGAATTGTAAGGGAGAAATATTGTTTTATTGTTATGATGGTCCGCCGCGGGTCAACCCTGGTCAGGGGAGGTGCCGGAGCATAATATTTGTTGACAAACCATTTGGACGGAAGTTATAAACAGAAACATCGAATAATCCTCGCTGATTCCACACGTTAACATAACCAACCAGCCGACAAGCAGGAAATCCAGGTACTACACCACACTCTTCATGCCGTGAACGTCCCCTTCCGGGAGCAGTGCCCGATTAATCCCTATCGATACGCCTCTTTGCGAGCGAAAAGACCATTTCTGGAGTAACAATGAATTTACAGGAACTCAAAGGCAAAAAAATCAGTGAGCTCAATGCGCTTGCCAGGGAGCTGAACATCGAGGGCGCATCGGGTATGCGCAAGCAGGACCTGATCTTCGCCCTGCTCAATGCCCAGACCGAACAGAACGGCATGATCTTCGGCGAAGGGGTCCTGGAGACCCTCCCCGACGGCTTCGGCTTCCTCCGCGCCCCAGACTACAACTACCTGCCGGGGCCGGACGACATCTACGTCTCCCCCAGCCAGATCAGGCGGTTCAATCTCCACACCGGCGACACCGTTTCCGGCCAGATCCGTCCCCCGAAGGAGGGGGAACGGTACTTCGCCCTGCTGAAGGTCGAATCGGTCAATTTCGAGCCCCCCGAGGTGGCGCGGGAGAAGATCTTCTTCGACAACCTCACCCCCCTCTACCCTGCCGAGAAACTGAAGCTGGAGACCGCTCCGGACAACATGCCGATGCGGGTCATGGAGCTGACCGCTCCCATCGGCAAGGGGCAGCGCGGCCTGATCGTCGCTCCCCCCCGCACCGGCAAGACCATGCTCCTGCAGAACATCGCCAACTCCATTGCCACCAACCATCCCGAGGTCTACCTCATCGTCCTCCTCATCGACGAGCGGCCGGAGGAGGTGACCGACATGCAGCGCTCCGTCAAGGGGGAGGTGGTCTCCTCCACCTTCGACGAGCCGGCCTCCCGCCACGTGCAGGTCGCCGAGATGGTCATCGAGAAGGCCAAGCGCCTGGTGGAGCACAAGCGTGACGTCGTCATCCTCCTCGACTCCATCACCCGCCTCGCCCGGGCCTACAACACCGTCATCCCGCCGTCGGGCAAGATCCTCTCCGGCGGTGTGGACTCCAACGCCCTGCACAAGCCGAAGCGCTTCTTCGGCGCGGCGCGCAACATCGAGGAGGGGGGGTCGCTGACCATCATCGCCACCGCCCTGATCGATACGGGGAGCAAGATGGACGAGGTCATCTTCGAGGAGTTCAAGGGGACCGGCAACATGGAGCTCCACCTGGACCGGAAGCTGGTGGAGAAGCGGACCTTCCCGGCCATCGACATCAACAAGTCGGGCACCCGCAAGGAGGAGCTCCTGGTGGAGAAGAACAACCTCAACCGGACCTGGATCCTCCGCAAGGTTCTCCACCCCATGAACGTGGTGGACAGCATGGAGTTCCTCCTGGACAAGCTCTCCGAGACGAAGAGCAACCAGGACTTCCTGGACTCCATGAGCAAGTAGGCTTTTTTGCTGAAAAAACAGCTTGAAATATTCAGGCGATGGTGCTAATTTTTAAAACTTGCGCTACGGAAACTACCGGACATACGCCGCTACAGTATAGGAGGGTTGAACAATGAAAGAAGGAATACATCCCAAGTACAACGAAATTACGGTCAAGTGCCTCTGCGGCAACACCTTTGAAACCCGTTCGACCAAGACCGAGATCAACACCGAGGTCTGCTCGGCATGCCACCCGTTCTTCACCGGCAAGCAGAAGCTGCTCGACACCGCCGGCCGCGTGGAGCGGTTCAAGAAGCGTTACGGCATGTAACAACGCTTCAGAACGAACTACAAGGGGGGATTTTGTCGACAGGCGGAATCCCCTTCTTGTGTTTTCTGGCACTGATTTTTTCAATGTGGCACTGAACCGCATTCCGTGGGAGATCGCGTGAAAGTCACCCTGCTCCAGCATACCCCCGAACCGGAAAAGACCGTGGCCCTGGCCGCGCGCCTCTGCTACTCGGCAGCCACCATCGGCGACCTCCAGGAGAAGCTCTCATCGAGCGATGTCGCATCCTTCCTCGAGAAGATCATGTCCCTCGGCCACCAGTCGGTTCTGGAGCACGTCTCCTTCACCTTCGGCATCGAGGGGATCTCCCGGGCCTGCTCCCACCAGCTGGTGAGGCACCGGCTCGCCTCCTACTCCCAGCAGTCCCAGCGCTACGTCACCTTCAAGGGGGACGGCTTCCCCCTGGTGGTGCCCGACGCCATTGCCGCCGACCCGGCACTGCAGGCGACCTTCGACAGGGCCATGGCGGCCTGCGCCGTCGCGTACCGGGAGCTGGTGGACGCCGGCGTGCCGGCGGAGGACGCCCGCTTCGTCCTCCCCAACGCGGCGGAGACCAAGATCATCGTCACCATGAACGGCCGGGAGCTGCTCCACTTCTTCGAGCTCCGCTGCTGCGAGCGGGCCCAGTGGGAGATCCGCGCCATGGCGGTGGAGATGCTGAAACTGGTCAAGCCCCTGGCGCCGGTGGTCTTTGCCGCCGCCGGTCCCGGCTGCGTCGCAGGCGCCTGCCCCGAGGGGGCCATGACCTGCGGCAGGGCGAAGGAAGTCCGGGAAAAGTTCAAACATATGTAAGACATCAGGAGTGCGGATTTTGGCCAAGGTCAAGGCGGGCAAGGGGTGACGCGGAGGTTGTTGTAGTCCGCCGCCCAACGCCGAGATTGGCCAAAAGTCGCGCTCCCGGAGACGATATGGAAAAGATCAACGTCGGCGGCCAGGCCGTCATCGAAGGGGTCATGATGCGCGCACCCCGGGCTCTTGCCATTGCCGTGAGGCGTCCCACCGGGGAGATCGTGGTGAAGAGGGAGGAGATGGTCCCCCTCTCCGAGCGCTTCCCCGTGGTCAAGCTCCCCATCGTGCGGGGTGCGGTGGCCCTGTTCCACTCCCTCATGGTCGGGATGACCGCCCTCAACTTCTCCGCCAACGAGGCGATGGTGGAGGAGGAGGGGGAGGAGAAGAAGGAGCTCTCCTCCTGGGCCATGGCCGGTACCATGGCCGTTGCCTTCGGCTTCGGCATCCTTCTCTTCTTCATCATGCCCCTCTACCTGACCAAGCTGCTCGTGCCGATCATCGGCGACTCCAACATCGTGTTCAACCTGGTGGACGGGGTGATCAGGGTCGTGGTCTTCCTCCTCTACATCTGGGGGATCTCCCGGATGAAGGATATCCAGCGGGTGTTCCAGTACCACGGGGCGGAGCACAAGTCGATCTTCGCCTTCGAGGCCGGGGACGAGCTGACCGTGGAGAACGTGCGCAAGTACAGCTGCCTCCACCCCCGCTGCGGCACCAGCTTTCTCCTCATCGTCATGGTGGTGAGCATCGTCATCTTTTCCTGCATCCCCAAGCTCTGGCCGTTCTACCTCAAGGCCGGCGCACGGGTGGTCTTCCTGCCGCTCATCGCCGGGGTCTCCTACGAGTTCCTCAAGTGGAGCGCCAAGAACGACAGTTCCCCCCTGGTGAGGCTGATAATCGCCCCGGGGCTGGCCCTGCAGCGCCTCACCACCCGGGAGCCGGACGACAGCCAGCTGGAGGTGGCGATCCGGTCCCTGGAGGAGGCGCTGGCGGTGAACAACGGGTACAAAGACGACCGATTGGTTATTTAGGAAACGGCCACTTTTGACTCGGCCTGGAGGCCTCGCCCTTCGGGCAGCCTACGCTGTCCAATTCGTTGCACGAATTGTCCGCCCTGGCGGCGTAAGTCTTCACGATCGCTTGTGCGACGTAGCGCTGCTACGTCTCCGCGCAATCGTTCGACAGCCTTGCCAGAACGAAAAATTGACCGTTTCTGTGAATCATGTTTATTGAAGCTCCTGGATCAGGGAGTTATGAAGGAAAGAGAATAAATGCTCGACAAGATCGAAGAACTCGAACGGCGCTTCCAGGAGCTGGAAGCCCTGTTGTCCGACCCCTCGGTCATTGCCAACCAGCCGGAATTCCGCAAGTTCTCCCGGGAGCACAGCGACCTGGCCCCCCTGGTGGCCGCCTACCGCCGCTACCGCAAGGTGCTGGAGGAGATCGAGGCCAACCGGGAGCTCCTGGCCGACCCGGAGATGAAGGAGATGGCCGAGGAGGAGCTGGCCGCCCTGGAGGAGGAGAAGGAGCGTCTCGACGGGGAGATCAAGCTGCTCCTCCTCCCCAAGGACCCCAACGACAGCCGCAACGTCATCCTGGAGATCCGGGCCGGCACCGGCGGGGACGAGTCGGCCCTGTTCGCCGGCGACCTGTTCCGCATGTACTCCCGCTTCGCGGAGAAGAACCGGTGGCGGGTGGAGACCATCTCCGCGTCCGAGTCGGAGCGGGGAGGGTTCAAGGAGATCGTCGCCTCCGTGGAGGGGCAGGACGTCTTCGCCAAGCTGAAGTTCGAGTCGGGGACCCACCGGGTGCAGCGGGTGCCGGAGACCGAGGCCCAGGGGAGGATCCACACCAGCGCCTGCACCGTCGCCATCCTCCCCGAGGCGGAGGACATCGAGATCGACATCAACCCGGCCGACCTGAAGATCGACGTCTACCGTGCGTCCGGCGCCGGCGGCCAGCACGTCAACAAGACCGAGTCGGCGGTGCGGATCACCCATCTCCCCACGGGGATCGTGGTGGAGTGCCAGGACGAGCGGAGCCAGATCAAGAACCGGGCCAAGGCGATGAAGGTCCTGAAGACCCGAATACTCGACGGGCTGCAGCAGGAGGCGAACGCCAAGATGGCTGCCGACCGGAAGAGCCAGGTGGGGAGCGGCGACCGGAGCGAGCGGATCCGCACCTACAACTTCCCGCAAGGCCGGATGACGGACCACCGCATCGGCCTCACCCTCTACAAGCTGGACATGATCATGGAGGGGGAGATCGGGGAGATAGCCGATGCGCTCAGAACCCACTACCAGATGGAGGCGCTTAAGGCCCAATCCGAGGGTGCCTGAGGCCAGACGGATGCCGCTTTTCCGCAATCTCGGCGTTGACGTTCGGAATTTCCTTGTGCGGCGTAGCGCTGCTACGCCTCCGCGGAATTCCTCCGTCGCCTTGACCTTGCGAAAAATCGACATCCGGTAGGAAAAACCTTTATGTCGGATCCGAATAATACCTGGACTCTTCTCAAGGTCCTGAACTGGACCAAGGGGTACCTGGCGGAGAAGGGGGTGGAGAACGCCCGGCTGGAGGCCGAGTGGCTCCTGTGCGAGGCCCTGGGGCTGGACCGGGTGGGGCTCTACCTCAACTTCGACAAGCCCCTGACCGAGGGAGAACTTGCGACCTACCGGGCCATGGTGGCCCGGCGGGCAAAGCGGGAGCCGCTCCAGTACATCCTCGGCACCCAGGAGTTTGGCGGCCTGGAGTTCGTCGTCACCCCGGACGTGCTCATCCCCCGCCACGACACTGAGGTGCTGGTGGCCGAGGCGCTCAGGCGGGCGCCGGCGGATGCCTCGATCCTGGATATCGGTCTGGGGAGCGGCTGCATAGCCGTGGCCCTGGCCACGGCGTTGCCGGGTGCGGCGGTCTGCGGGGTGGAACAATCCCCCCCTGCACTGGCTGTAGCCCGCGGGAATGCTGAACGCAACGGCGTCAGCCTGGAGTTCGTCGAAGGTTCGCTCTTCGAACCGCTCCACGGGCGGCGCTTCGACCTGATCGTCAGCAACCCCCCCTACATCCCCACCGGAGACCTGGCGACTCTGGAGCCGGAGGTGCGTGACTATGAACCTCCGGGAGCTCTTGACGGCGGGGCGGATGGTCTGGCATTCTACCGGCTGATCATCCCCGGGGCCCCCGGGTACCTGAACCCCGGCGGCTGGCTCCTGGTGGAGATCGGCATCGGCCAGGGGGGGGCGGTGGGCGAGCTGTTTGCCCGAAGCGGTTTTACGGGGGTCTTCACCGCCACGGACCCGGGGGGTATCGAGCGGGTCGTCGGCGGGCAGCTGCCGTCGGGGCAACCCTGAACGATCCGGACACGGGGGGCCGCTGAAGCGTGCTCCACCATTTCAACGTGAGGCGACAAATTGGATAAATTGATTATCAAGGGGGGTAAGAAGCTCTCCGGTGAAGTATCGGTGAGCGGTTCCAAGAACGCGTCACTCCCCATCTTCTGCGCCACCATCCTGGCGCCCGGCCTGCACGAGATCAGCAACGTGCCGTTTTTGCGGGACATCAACACGACCATCAAGGTGCTGGAATCCCTCGGCGCCGTGGTGGAGGGGAACGGTCACATCGTCAGGATCGATGCCACCAACATCAACAACGTGGAGGCGACCTACGACCTGGTCAAGACCATGCGCGCCTCCGTGCTGGTGCTCGGTCCCCTGCTGGCCCGCCACGGTCGCGCCCGGGTCTCCCTCCCCGGCGGCTGCGCCATCGGCGCCCGCCCCATCGACCAGCACCTCAAGGGGCTCAAGGCCCTCGGTGCCGATATCCACCTGGCCCACGGCTACGTGGAGGCGAAGGCGAAACGCCTCAAGGGGGCGCGGATCAACTTCGACATGCCGACGGTCGGCGGCACGGAACACCTGATGATGGCAGCCTCCCTGGCCAAGGGGGAGACGGTGCTGGAGAATGCGGCCCGGGAACCGGAGATCGTCGACCTGGCCACCATGCTGAACCAGATGGGGGCCCGCATCGAGGGGGCCGGCACGGACACCATCCGCATCCAGGGGGTGAGCGAGCTGGCGCCGGTCAGTTACCGGGTCATGCCCGACCGGATCGAGGCAGGAACCTTCATGGTGGCCGCGGCCATCACCGGCGGCGACATCAAGATCAGCAACATGCAGCTGGAGCACCTGGACGCCCTGGTCTTCAAGCTCCAGGACGCGGGGGTGGAGATCACCAACAAGGATGGCGTGGTGCGGGTGAAGGGGCCGAGGAAGATCAGGAGCATCAACATCAAGACCCGCCCCTATCCCGGGTTCCCCACGGACATGCAGGCCCAGTTCATGGCGCTCATGACCGTTGCCGACGGCGCCAGCGTCATTGCCGAGAACATCTTCGAGAACCGCTTCATGCACGTCTCCGAGCTGCTCCGCTTCGGGGCCGACATCACCATCGAGGGGAACAGCGCCACGGTCAAGGGGGTGAAGAAGCTCTCCGGTGCACCGGTCATGGCCACGGACCTGCGGGCCTCCGCCTCCCTCATCCTGGCAGGGCTGGCGGCCGACAATACCACCGAAATCTCTCGGATCTACCACCTGGACCGGGGGTATGAGTCGATCGAGAAGAAGCTGGCAGGGCTGGGTGCGGACATTCAGCGAGTCAAGGAATAGAATCGGCTCGGGGCTCGGGGCTCAGGGTTTGGGGTAAAGAAAAGACTTTGCCCCCAGCCCTCAGCCCTCAGCCCTCAGCAGGTTCCGAAGGAACCATTTATGAATGACTTTATAACAATCGCTATCCCGAAAGGGCGGATCCTGGAGGAGTCGGTGGAGCTGTTCGGCAAGATCGGCATCGACTGCCGGGACCTGCTGGGGAAGTCCCGCAAGCTGATCTTCGAGAACGAGGCCCAGAAGATGCGCTACATGATCGTCCGGGCCACGGACGTGCCGACCTACGTGGAGTACGGCTGTGCCGACCTGGGGATCGTCGGCAAGGACACCCTCATGGAGCAGGAGAAGAACCTCTACGAGCCCCTGGACCTGAAGTTCGGCTACTGCCGGATGATGGTGGCCGAGCCGGCCGGCCTGGCGGACCACGACGACCCCTCCCGCTGGTCCAACATCAGGATCGCCACCAAGTACCCCAACGTGACGGAAAAGTACTTTGCCGCCAAGGGGGTGCAGGTGGAGATCATCAAGCTGTACGGCTCCATCGAGCTGGCCCCCCTGGTGGGGCTCTCTGAGCGGATCGTCGACCTGGTCTCCACCGGCGAGACCCTGAAGCAGAACGGCCTGGTGGAGGTGGAGACCATCGCCGAGATCACCACCCGGCTGATCGTCAACCGGGCCAGCCTGAAGACGAAGCACCAGCGGATCAGCGAGATCATCGAAGGTCTGGAGAAGCATATATGAAATTCCTGCATATTCACGACACGGATTTCGACAGCCAGTTTGCCGCCATCCTCTCCCGCAGCGAGGAGACGGGCCGGGAGGTGGAGCAGGTCGTCCTGGAGATCATCGCCCAGGTCAGAGAGCGGGGGGACGAGGCGGTCCTTGCGTACACCAACCGCTTCGACCGTCTGGATGCCGGCACCATGGCCGCCCTGGAAGTGAGCGACGACGAGATCAACGAAGCGTTCGCCCGGGTGACGGACGAGGAGATCGCCGCCCTGAAGCTGGCATGCGAGCGGGTGGCCCGCTTCCACGAGAAGCAGAAGCAGCAGACCTGGCTCTCCACGGAAGAGCCGGACATCATGCTCGGCCAGATGGTGACCCCCCTGCAGCGGGTGGGGATCTACGTCCCCGGCGGCAAGGCGAGCTACCCCTCCAGCGTGGTCATGAACGCGGTGCCGGCCAAGGTGGCCGGGGTGCCGGAGGTGATCATGGTGGCGCCTACGCCTGGCGGCGAGATCAACCCCCACGTGCTGGTGGCCGC
>CALMBF010000081.1 GCA_937860145.1 uncultured Geobacter sp. | reverse complement strand
AGACCAGGGCGTCCCCGTATTGGGCCAGATACTGCTTGGTGCCGTTCTGGCCCGGCTTGAGTTTTGACCGTGTCTTCATGGCGTCCCGCCGTCACTGTTTCTTGCCCTGTTGATATCACAGAATCGAGCGATTAGAAAACTGTTTATTAGAGAACGTTGTCGAGTCCTGGAGGTTTTCCGCGGCATGGACAACCGGCAGGCATAATCGACAGGCAACCATGCAATCTGGGCCGGCCTTTCCATTCCAAGGCAGCGCAACAAGGAGGGGTCCGTCGTCCTCTTGCGGTGCAAAAAATGCTGTTGACATCGTCAGCCCCGATATGTATATTGAAAATCACTTTCAATTATGGCGGTGGGGATGAAGCAGGCCAAGAAAAAGATCTTCCAGGAGTTCATCGCTGCCAAGGGGCTGAAGAGCACCCGGCAGCGTGACATCATCCTCGACGTTTTCCTCTCCTCCGACCGCCACCTCAGCATCGAGGAACTCTACCTGAAGCTGCGCGCCAAGCACCCGGGGATCGGCTACGCCACGGTCTACCGGACCCTGAAGCTGTTCGCCGAGTCGGGCATCGCCCGGGAGATCCACTTCGGCGACGGCCAGACCCGCTACGAGCACCTGGCCGCCGGGGAGCACCACGACCACCTGGTCTGCACCGGCTGCGGCACCATCGTCGAGTTCGAGAACGAAGCCATCGAACAGCTCCAGGACGAGATCGCCGCCGGGTACGGGTTCCTCATCAAGAACCACAAGCTGGAGCTGTACGGCCTCTGCGCCAAGTGCCGGGGCTGAAATTTTTTTGCCGTGCGTTTGAAAATGATTATCAATTACAAGAGAAGGAAGTAGCGGACCATGGATGTATTCAAGAAGAAAAACTCCTGTCACTCCTCGGCAAACGGTTCAACGGGCGCAGGCAAGAAGGTCGCCCTGGTCGGCAATCCGAACGTCGGGAAAAGCGTTCTCTTCAATGCCCTGACCGGGGCATACGTGACCGTCTCCAACTACCCCGGCACCTCGGTGGAGGTCTCCCGCGGTTCCGCCACGATCAACGGGGCGCAGTACGAGATCATCGACACCCCGGGGATGTACTCCCTCCTCCCCATCACCGAGGAGGAGCGGGTCGCCCGGGAGATCCTCCTGAACGAGTCCCCCGACGTGGTCATCCACGTACTGGATGCCCGCAACCTGGAGCGGATGCTGACCATGACCCTGCAGCTCATCGATGCCGGGCTGCCGGTGGTCCTGGTGGTGAACATCATGGACGAGGCGGAGCGGATGGGGCTCTCCATCGACCTCCCCCTCCTCCAGGAGAAGCTGGGGATCCCGGTCATCGGCGCCGCCACGGCCAAGAAGCGGGGGCTGGACCAGATCCGCCAGGCGATCAGCGGCTACAACAGGGGGGTGCACGCGGTCTTCGGCTACAGCCGGCGGCTGGAGGCGGATATCGCCAGCGTGGCCTCCCTGATCAGGGGTGACTACCCCCTGGCCAGGAAGTCCCTCGCCCTCCTCCTGCTCCAGCGGGACGAGGAGGTGACCGCCCTGGTGGAGCAGCGGGAGGGGTCCGGTTTTGCCGCCATCGCCGCCGTGGTGAAGGAGAAGAGCTTCGAGCGCCGCGAGTCGTTCCATCTGGACCTCTCCATGGAGCGGAAGGGGATCGTCAAGGGGCTCCTGTCCGGCGTCTTCACCCTGCCGGACAAGCGGGTGGTGACCGTGGGGGAGCGGCTCTCCCGCCTGGCGGTGCGTCCCCTCACCGGTGTCCCCCTGCTGCTGGTGGTCCTCTACTTCGGGCTCTACAAGTTCGTCGGCGAGTTCGGTGCCGGGACGCTGGTGGATGCCCTGGAGGGGAAGCTGTTCGAGGAGCTCTTCAACCCCTGGATCACGGGGGTGGTCAAGGGGGTTGTCCCCTGGGAAATCATCCAGGAGCTGTTCGTCGGCGAGTACGGGGTGATCACCCTGGGGCTGCGCTACGCAGTGGGGATCATCCTCCCCATCGTGGCGACCTTCTTCCTCTTCTTCTCCATCCTGGAGGACAGCGGCTACTTTCCCCGGCTGGCCCTCCTGGTTGACCGTGTCTTCAAGAAGATCGGCCTGACCGGCCGGGCGGTCATCCCCATGGTCCTCGGTTTCGGCTGCGACACCATGGCGACCATGGTGACCCGGACCCTGGAGACGGTGCGGGAGCGGGTGCTGGCGACCCTGCTCCTGGCCCTGGCAATCCCCTGCTCGGCCCAGCTGGGGGTCATCATGGCGCTCCTCTCCAAGGCCCCCGGGGCCCTGCTGGTCTGGAGCCTCTGCCTGCTCCTCATCTTCCTGGTGATCGGCTTCGCCGCGGCCCGCCTCGTGCCGGGTGAGACCCCCATGTTCTACATGGAGCTCCCCCCCATGCGGCTCCCCCAGCTTTCCAACGTCGTCACCAAGACCTACACCCGGATGCAGTGGTACTTCATGGAGATTCTCCCCCTCTTCATCCTGGCCTCCGTGCTCCTCTGGATCGGCAAGCTCACCAATTTCTTCGACAAGGCGGTCGAGGTGATGAGCCCGGCCATGGCCGCCATCGGCCTCCCCAAGGAGGTGGCCGTGGCCTTCATCTTCGGCTTCTTCCGCCGCGACTACGGCGCCGCCGGCCTCTACGACCTGCAGACCAAGGGGCTCCTCGACCCCCGCCAGCTGACCGTGGCCGCCGTGACCCTGACCCTGTTCATCCCCTGCGTGGCCCAGTTCCTCATCATGAAGAAGGAGCGGGGGTGGAAGGTGGCAACGGCTATCGGGCTGTTCGTCACCGCCACGGCCTTCGGCAGCGGCTGGGTGCTGAACGAGTTCCTGCTGGTAACGGGTATACTGTAGGGGTGACCCCTCCTGTCCTCCCCTTATCCCAAGGGGAGGGACGTGGTGAGAGAGTGATGGTGGAGTTGGCGGCTGACAAGTAACCCCTCCCCCGCCTCCCCTTACCTAAGGGGAGGAGCTCATACGTTCCCCCTCTTAAGATACGAGGGGGGCAGGGGGAGTTATGAAATGGAGAGAACCATGATCTGCGGTTTCTGCGGCCACGAATTCGATGAAAGCGAAGGGAAGAGAGGGTGCGGCGGCTGCCCCGGCGGCTGCCACAGTGTCCACTGTCCCCGCTGCAACTACAAGAACCCGCCCGAGCCGGCGGTGATCAAAAAATTGAAGGATATTTTTCATAAAGGAGACAAGCGATGAAGCTGACCGAGAAGGCCGAGGAGATCCTGGAGTCCATGTGGATTGCCATCGAGGAGGAAGGGAAGGGGTTCGTGGACCTGGAAGGGATCGGGGCCGCTGCCGATGAGCCGGCGCTCAGGGAGCTGGTCGGCCACGCCTTCATCGAGGTGAAGGGGGAGCGGGTCCATTTCCGCCCCGAGGGGAGGCTGGAGGGGGAGAAGACCATCCGCCGCCACCGCCTGGCGGAGCGGCTCATGATGGACGTCCTCAACATCAGGGGGGACAGCGCCGAGATCAAGGCGTGCCAGTTCGAGCATCTCCTCAACGAGGGGGTGGATACCAAGGTCTGCACCATGCTCAACCACCCCACCACCTGTCCCCACGGGAAACGGATCCCGCCGGGGGAGTGCTGCGAGGAGGCGAGGAAGAGCGGCGACCTGGGGGTCGTCCCCCTCACGGAGCTGAAGCCGGGGGGGGAGGGTGAGATCGCCTATATCCAGACCGAGGACAGCAAGAAGATGCAGAAACTGATGGCCATGGGGGTCCTTCCCGGCAACCGGATCGTCCTGACCCAGTCGTTCCCCTCCTACATCTTCCGGGTCGGCTTCTCCGAGTTCGCCATCGATTCGGCCATGGCGCGGGAGATCTTCGTCAGGAAATAGGGGAGTCCGGCGCTCCGTAGAACTACGGGGCGCCTCTTTTTCGGAGTTTGTTGAAAATGATAATCATTATTTGCATAGGGGTGTGAAAGGTGAAGCATATAATTTTTTCGGCTCTCTTCATGCTGTTGTCCGTCTGCCTCGTGAATGCCTCCCTGGCCCACGAGGGGCACGGGGAAATCCCGGCGAAGGTCGCCGGCGAGCACTGGTCCATCCGGGAGATCAACGAGCTGGCGGCGAAGTACGGCGTGCCCGGTATGCCGCTGTCTGCCGCGGAGCTTGAGAGGCGGGAGCTGGCGAAGCGTCTCCTCGGCATCATCGAGAAGGTCATGGAGACGTCCGGCAAGGACGGGGCGGGGGCCGTGCCGGCCGAGGACCTGGAGCGGATCGCCGTGCTCCACGGGGCGCTCCACGAGGAGCTGGCCCAGTACGAGGGGTATCTCCAGCGGCGGGAGTCCATCGAGAAGATGCTGGCCAAGCCCGAGACCCCACCCTTCGCATACAAGCTGGGGGTCAACGGCTTTCTCCGTGGCGAGGGGGCGGGCAATTTCCGTCTCACCGATTTCAGCCAGGCCCCGGGGCACGGCGAAGGGCGCTTTCTCTACCGGGTCAAGCCGTACCTGTACTGGCACCCCGCCGACTACCTGGACCTTCACGCCGAGGGTCAGGGGTACGGCTTCGCCGGCGGCAGCCACCAGGAGTACAACAGGTATTCCCTCTACCAGGGGTTCGTGGAGGTGAAGCTTCCCGGCAGCGACCTCCTCGCCCTGAAGGCCGGCCGGCAGGAGTTCTCCTACGGCAGCGCCTTTGTCCTCGGCCCGGATTCGTTCTTCGACGGCCTCTCCTTCGACGGGGGCAGGCTGCGCCTTCGCCCCGTAGAACCGTTGACCGTGGATCTCCTGGCGGGGTCCTATGCCACCCCGTTTTCCGGGGGGGTGAAGGGTACCCTCGCCGGCGCCTACGTCACCTATGCCGGTGCCGACGGGAGCGGGGTCGAGGCCTATGCCTTCCGCGACTCGGGCTCCACGGACCACCACGGCGGGGAGCACCTGTCCGTCTGGGGGGGGCGGTTCACCGCCAAGGCCGGGCCGGTGAGCATCGAGTTCGAGCCGGTCTACGAGTCGGGCCGGACCCTCAACGCCGTGACCGGCCGCACCGACCGGACCGACGCCTTCGGCGGGCATCTGGACGTTTCCCACGAGGCGACCATTGCCGGCTACAGCAACAAGTTCTTCGCCAGCTACGCCTACGGCTCGGGGAGCAGCGCCGCCGCAGCCGGCGTCTCGACGGCGAGGGAG
This sequence comes from uncultured Geobacter sp., assembly GCA_937860145.1. Lineage (GTDB taxonomy): Bacteria > Desulfobacterota > Desulfuromonadia > Geobacterales > DSM-12255 > CALMBF01. Next base: position 2,985 of record CALMBF010000081.1, on the reverse strand, counting down.
TTCCGCAACCCCAACAACGACAGCTCCCTCGTGGGGGACATGGGCGTGGTGGGGGACCTCTCCGGCGTCACCGTGGGTGGCCACCACGCCAGCGGCCTGCAGGTCTACACCCTCGGCTGGGGTGTGGACATCACCAAGGAGATCAACTTTTCGGCAACCGGCCGCCATTTCCGCGCCAACAGCGTGGAAGGGAACTTCAGCCGCACCCTCGGCCTGGAGACCGACTTCACCCTGACCTACGCCCTGAGCGACGGGCTCACCCTGCTCGCCGGCTATGACCGGTTCTTCACCGGCGGCTTCTTCCGGGACGCCTCGGGCAGCGGCAGGGACATCGACTACGGCTATCTCATGGTGCAGTTCGATCTGGCCAGGGTCAAGCCGAGGCTGAAGCCGGCCAAGGGGTAGGGGAGACTCCCCCCGCGACGGCGACCGACGTGTCCCGTTGCACTGCTCCACGCAGGTCGCCGAGGGGATGGACGAGCCATCCCCCCGGCCCTTCCTCCCACCGAATACTGCCTTGACACCTCCCGCCATTTGATGTAGCGTTGAACGTCCCGCCGCAATGAAGGGACTGATACCGGCTTTCGTTACGCAACCGGCATTGACATTTCTCCAGACGGTCCTTATATCCTATGAAAATTACAGCGATTATTCCTGCCAGGTACGGGTCCACCCGTTTTGAAGGCAAGGCTTTGGCCGATATCCTGGGCAAGCCGATGATCCAGCATGTCTACGAGCGGACCCTGCGTGCCCCCCATGTCTCCGAGGTCGTGGTCGCCACCGATGACGAGCGGATCGCAACAGTCGTCAGGGGGTTCGGCGGCCGGGCGGAGATGACCTCCACCAGCCACGAGACCGGAACGGACCGTCTGGCCGAGGTGGCAGGCCGCCTCGATTCCGACGTCATCGTCAACGTGCAGGGTGACGAGCCGCTCATCGAGCCGGCCATGATCAACGAGGCGATCGAGCCGCTGGTGAAAGAGCCGGCGCTCCTCATGTCGACCCTGAAGTCGCGGATCAAGACCCTCCACGACTTCCTCAGCCCCAACGTGGTCAAGGTGGTGACCGACTGGGAGGGGTATGCCCTCTATTTTTCCCGCTCCCCGCTCCCCAATTTCCGCGACAAGTGGAACGACCTGAAGGACGACGCCTTCGCCTCCGGCCGGCTCCTCTGCTACAAGCACGTGGGGCTCTACGTCTACCGACGGGAGTTCCTCCTCCAGTTCGCCCAGATGTCACCCACCTACCTGGAGCTGGCGGAAAAGCTGGAGCAGCTGCGGGTGCTGGAAAACGGCTTCCGCATCAAGGTGGTGGAGACCTCCCACGAATCCATCGGCGTCGATACCCCCGGGGACCTGGACGCGGTCCTGGCCAGACTCAGAACATAACGATCAGTGTGAAGTGAACCGGGAAGGGTAGGGACATTGCGTCCAGGCTTTGCCGGCGTCACTTTTCACGTTTTTTTACGGAGCATGCATATGAAAACCAAATTTATCTTCGTTACCGGCGGTGTTGTTTCGTCAATCGGCAAGGGCCTGGCCTCCGCGTCCCTCGGCGCCCTCCTCGAGTCCCGGGGGCTGCGGGTCACCCTGCAGAAGCTCGACCCGTACATCAACGTCGACCCGGGGACCATGTCCCCGTTCCAGCACGGTGAGGTCTTCGTCACCGACGACGGCGCCGAGACCGACCTGGACCTGGGGCACTACGAGCGCTACACCAGCGCCCGCCTCTCCCGCAAGAGCAACTTCACCACCGGCCAGGTCTACTTCTCCGTCATCGAGAAGGAGCGCCGCGGCGACTACCTGGGGGGGACGGTCCAGGTCATCCCCCACATCACCGACGAGATCAAGAGCAAGATCCTGGACAATGCCAAGGGGACTGACGTGGCCATCGTCGAGGTCGGCGGCACGGTCGGCGACATCGAATCGCTGCCGTTCCTGGAGGCGATCCGCCAGTTCAAGGCCGACCGGGGGCATGGCAACGTCCTCTACATCCACCTGACCCTGGTCCCCTACATCAAGACCGCCGGCGAGCTGAAGACCAAGCCGACCCAGCACTCGGTCAAGGAGCTGCAGCAGATCGGTATCCAGCCGGACATCCTCCTCTGCCGCTGCGAGCAGGAGGTGCCGCGGGAGCTGAAGCGGAAGATCGCCCTGTTCTGCAACGTGGACGAGAAGGCGGTCATCACCTCCCCCGACGCCGACCACATCTACGCCGTCCCCCAGGCCCTCCACCGGGAGGGGCTGGACGAGCAGGTCGTGGAGAAGCTCAACATCTGGACCAAGGCCCCTGACCTCTCCCCCTGGCAGAGCGTGGTGGACAAGCTGAGAACCCCCGCCCATGGCGAGGTCAGGATCGCCATCGTCGGCAAGTACGTGGACCTGGCCGACTCCTACAAGTCCCTCTCCGAGGCCCTCACCCATGGCGGCGTGGCCAACGACTGCCGGGTCAGGCACAAGTACGTCGATGCGGAGAAGCTGGAGGCGGAAGGGGTCGACGGGGCGTTCGCCGACGTGGACGGCATCCTGGTGCCGGGGGGGTTCGGCGAGCGGGGGACGGAAGGGAAGATCATGGCTATCGAGTACGCCCGGACGAAGAAGGTGCCGTTCTTCGGCATCTGCCTGGGGATGCAGATGGCGGTGGTGGAGTTCGGCCGCAACGTCTGCGGCCTGGAGGACGCCTATTCCACCGAGTTCCGCGATGACTGCAAGAACCCCCTGATCCACCTGATGGAGGAGCAGAAGGGGGTGGAGAAGAAGGGGGGGACCATGCGTCTCGGCGCCTACCCCTGCTCCCTGACCAAGGGGAGCGTTGCCCAGAAGGCCTACGGCGGGGCGGAGATCTCCGAGCGTCACCGCCATCGTTTCGAATTCAACAACGCCTACCGGGACGTCCTGACGAAGAACGGCCTGGTGTTGTCGGGGATCTACAAGGAAGTGGACCTGGTGGAGGTCGTGGAGATCGCCGATCACCCCTGGTTCGTCG
>CALMBF010000080.1 GCA_937860145.1 uncultured Geobacter sp. | reverse complement strand
TACACCTCTCTATTCGTCGGCAGCGTCAGATGTGTATAAGAGACAGGGAATGTGGGGGTGGACTAAAGGGGGATTCGCGGAAGGGGCTGTTTCAAGGTGTCTCGGGGGAGAACCGGCATCAACCTGCGTCGTCGACAGTCCAGAGGGGTAACGACCATGGGTCAGATTTTTCTGGCCACGACCTGGACGGTTGCAATGCGCCCCTCTTCAAGATTTCGTCGCTGATTATTGGCCATGGTCGCGAAGTCGTCACCCATGAGCAGATGCAGGCCCAAGGGGGCCGGGCCTCTTTCCTGAATTCGCCTGGCAACCGCGGTAAACCACAGGCGCGCCTGGTCGGTGGAGTCCTGCCACGCCTCGATCCGGTAACCGTTACCCTCCAGGATCGAGCGAAGTTCCCCTGCAGTGCAGAGAAAGCTGGAGCCGGGCACCCGTGCCCAGGGCACCGGGAAATGGATCGGTGTCACGGGGCCGGCAAGGATGTCGTAGACCGCAAGGGTGCCCCCCCTTTTCAGGGTTCTGCCGAGTTCACGGAAAAACCCCGCTTTGTCGGCGATGTTCATGGATGTGTGCTGCGTCCAGACGACATCAAACGACTCTGCCGGAAAGGGCAGGTCCATGGCGTCGGCCTGCCGATACTGCACCGCATCGGTCATGGCGGTGAGCTTCGCCAGCATGGTTGCGACTCCGCAGTACTCCTCGGTCAGGTCAATGCCCGCGACATGGCAGCCAAACGTCCTGGCTATGCACCGGGAAGGACCGCCTAGGCCGCTCCCGACATCGAGCACCCTGCTCCCCGCGGTCAGACCGGCCAGACGACCGAGCTCCAGGGTCGCCTCACGCCCCCGGACATGAAACTCGTCGAGAGGCGCCAAGTCTTCAACCGTAAGGCGTGCCAGATCCTTCCCCGCCTGGCGCAGAGCGGCAAGGATCAGTTCGCCGAGTCCAGCCCGACTGTAGTGGGCCTCGATTCGCGCATTAACGCTGCCGGATGAAGTCAATGGGGCTCCCGTTTTAAAAGTTATCGTTTTCCCGGCCGCAGGGAAGGCTCCTCCATATCCCTCCTCGATCACTCAACCAACCACCAAGCGGACAGAGCTACTTCTCCTCCACGGGAGGCGCGGCAACCGGTTCCTCAGCCGGGATCGGGACCGTGGTCAACCCCTCGTCCTGCTTCGGCTGTGCCGGTGCTGCGGGTGCCGCAGGCAGAGGCGGCAAGGCCGGCTTCTCCTCCCTGGCTGCGGGTGCACCCTGCGTCGGCGGGGGGAGCTTGGTCCCCTTGCGCATATCCATGAGGGTCTGCTTCAAGTTGGCGTTCTCCACCCCCAGGGCGTCGATCGTCCCCTGCAGGGTGGCGAACTGCTCGCCCACCGTCTTCACCAGGTTCTCGGGCCTTACCGCCGCGGCCAGTTTGTCGTTGACCCCCGTCAGCTCGGCATTCTCGGCGGTGAGGCGGGTGACTTCCACGGAGAGCCCCTGGTTGGCCAGGAAGAGCTTCTCCTTCTCCCCCTTCACCTCGACGAACTCCACGGCCAGTTTCTTCAGCTTCTCGGCCTGCTCGGCGTTGAGGCGGGTCAGCTTCTCCACCTCCCCTTTCGCCTCGGCGAGGTCGGCGGCCAGCTTGTCCCCCTTCGCCCCGGTGTCGGCCAGTTCCCCCTTCTGCTTCTTCAGGGAAGCCTCCAGCTCGGCCTTCTCCCCTTCCAGGCCGGCCACCTTCTTCTCCAGCGCCCCCTGGTTCGCCCGGGCCTCTTCCAGGCTCCTGCTCAGTTGCTGGGACTCCTGCTCCTTCAGCTGGTAGGTGCCGGAGGAGACGCACCCGGCAAGAAAAAGGGCGCCAACAGCCACTGCAGGCGCCAATAGCTTATACCCCATGAACTCCCTCCCCTGCATGACGATTAAATTCCACCAACCACCCATACCACGGCGACGCCGTCCCTGTCCACGTGAGAGTGGCCGGCACCATGACAACCGCAGGCTACTGCAGTTTCTTCCAGCTGCTGTCCGGGGAGAAGGCCGTGATCCCCTCCACGACCTTGGCTGTCTGGGGTCCCAGGTCCTTTTCGTAGACCACCCCACCCTGGTTGACCATGAAGGTCATGATCCCCGAGGCGCCGTACTGGGCCGGGTAGGCGAGCAGGGCAAAGCCGAGGACCATCCTGCCGTTGACCAGGTAGTCGAAGGCGCCCCCCTCGGCCCCCCCTCCCTGGGCGGTCAGGATCTTGAAGAGATAGCCATGGTAGGGGGAGAGAAGTTCCTGTTCCGTCTTGCCGTACCCCTCGTTAGCGGCCTGGGCGACGAGGGGGCCGAAGGGGCTCTCCTCTTCACCGGGCGCACTCTCCCAGTAGAGGCCGTTCTTCGTCCCCGGCGAACTCCTGAAGCGGGAGGCAAAGGCAGAGATGCCGTCACCATCCCGGTCCTTGGCGGCATACTCACGCTGGGCATCCACGTAGGCCCTGGCGACCTGGATGGCGTTCAGCTCGTTCCGGCCGATGCGGCGATTGAGGATCTCCTCCTGGCAGGCCGACTGGTCGAACATCCAGCTCTTCCCCTTTTTCACCAGGGGGAAGGGGAAGGGATACCTGTTCGGGCCGATCAGCAGGGTTGCCCTGTTTTTCCCTGCCATGTCGATGACATGTCCGGCGTCGTAGAGGGAAAGGAACTTCTCCTGGTCCGCCTTGTCTGCTACGGCGTCCCCGGAGGAGACCAGGTTCTCCGCCCCGGGGCCGACGATGGCGAGTATCTGCTTCGCGTCGTGGGACTTCACGGCGGCGGCAAGGGCCGCCACCGCCTTTTCCGGAGAGGCGAATCTCTTCGGGCCGGCAGCGGCCGCCGCAGGGAGCGGCAGGGCCGCCATGGCTGCCAGGGAGAATGCCAGGAGAAGAGCGGACCATCGTTTCATACTGTCACGGAATACCATGATATCCCTCCGTCGAGATCGAGTCGGTTCCCTTTACCGTCAGCGGCGCTGAACGCCACCCCTGCCGCCACCGCCTCCACCGCTTGGTGTGAAGCTCCGTTGCCCACCGCCACCGCCGCTTGGGGTGAAGCCCCGTTGGCCGCCACCACTACCCGGTGAGAAACTGCGCTGGACGCCGCCGGAGGGCATCCCCTCGCCCGGGGAAAATCCGCGGCTGGCCCGGCCGCGCTCGCTGGCCGACCGGGCTCCGGCGCTATCCCCGAACCCGCCGCTGAAGGCGCTCTCCCGCTTCGGCGCAGCGGGCATCCTCACCCCGCCCGGCACGGCCTCCCTCGTCCCCCGGCGTTCCACGCCGGAGGGAGGAGCCGTTCCCCGCCTCGGCTCGCCCTGGGGAGCAAGCCGGGGTGCCGGTGCCCCTTGCTGAGGTTGAACGGTACCGAACCCCCGGGCATCGCGGCTCCTGGTGACCCTCGCCGGCGCCTGGCCGAACTGTACCGCGGTCCTGACGTCCCGGTAGGCAACACCCCTGCGGTGGACCGGGTCGTGGCGCCATCTCCCCTGGCCGTCGCGGTCGATCCCCCCGACGCGCTCGTAACGACGGAAGTACCGGTTACGGTCGATGTACCTGTTGTTGACATAGTAGTGACGATGCATGTCGATATGCACCGTGCGGTGGCGCCAGTCGCACCACCCCCAGGCATACCCCCAGGCGAAGCCGATGTAGTAGGGTGGAGCAAAGTAGAAGGAGACCAGGGGTGGCGGCAGGAGGAAGAAGTAGGGGAACGGCGGGAAGGCCGGATAGAACCAGGGGCCGTAGACCACCAGGGGGTCGTAGACCGGCACGTAGACCACCTCGCGGTCGGACGGCTCGATATACACCGTCTCTTCCTCCACCACCACCTTCTGCTCCTTGGAGCTCTTCAGGTTGCCGGCGTCCAGCGCCTTCTTGCGGAGCATCTGGACCGTCGCCATCACCTCGCTCTCCTGGGCGAGGAACGCATCCCCCAGCTTGGAGGTGATCTCCAGCTTCTGGCTCATCATGGAGAGGACGGAGGGGAAGTTCACCAGGGACTTGACGCTCGGGTCCCACTTCTGCTCCTCCAGGGCCTTGGCGAGTTCGTCCCCTTTCAGCTCCTTGTGCTGCTCCACCCAGCGGTCGGCAGCGACGATCTCCAGGGGGTAGGTGGCGGCCATCAGCACCTGGGAGAGGAGTTCATCGGGGTAGAGGGCAATGGGGGCCAGCATCTGGGCCAGTTCCTCCCGGGAAAACTTCTTCTCCTGCAGGTCAGCTCCGCCCGTATCCCCGCTCACCTCCTGGGAAAAGGCCGACAGGGGGAGGGCCATGGCCAGAAAGATGCAGACCACGATGCTGCGAAACCAGAGTGCGTACCTCATGATTCACGCTCCTTTTGTTGCGTCCCAACGGCATGATTTCCGGCGGATTACGGCAGGTTACCCTTTCAACTATAGCTCAGCGCCACCACATTTCAAGGAGGCCGCCGGGCTTTTGTGAAGGGTTTCAGGGGAAGACCGACCTGAACAGTGCCAGCAGAGGCGAGGGGAAAAGGCCGAGGAAGAGGATACAGGCCGAGACCGCGACAAGCACTCCCCCCACGGCAACGGACGTGTGCGGGAAGTCCGCCTCTTGCGGCTCGTGCATGAAGAGTACCGCCACGACCCGGAGATAGTAGTAGGCGGAGACGGCTGCGGTGAGGATGCCGACCACCGCCAGGGGTAGATCCCCGCTCCCGATGGCGGCGGTGAAGATGAGGAATTTGCCGGTGAAGCCGGCGGTGGGGGGGATGCCGGCCAGGGCGAAGAGGGCCAGGCAGAGCACGCCGGAGGCCAGGGGACGCGCCCTCCCTGCCCCCCGGAACTCGTCCAGCAGCTCCCCCCGCCCGGGGGGCTCCAGGGCGGCCAGGGCGCCGAAGGCAGCCAGCCCCATGGCCCCGTAGGCAAGGGCGTAGTAGGCTGCGGCCCGGTAGCCGCCGGCACCGCCGCTGGCCAGGGCCAGCATCACGTACCCCATCTGTCCGACTGAGGAGTAGGCGAGCATCCGCTTCACCCTGGTCTGCAGCAGGGCGGCCAGGTTCCCCACCACCATGGAGAGCAGCGCCAGCACACGGAGAGGCGTGGCGAGCGGTGAGAGGTCCGCCGCCAGGGGAAGCACCATGAGCAAAAGGAGGATCGTCGCCCCCTTGGAGCCACCGGAAAGGAGGGCGACAGTGGGGGTCGGCGCCCCCTGGTAGACGTCCGGTGTCCAGAGGTGGGCCGGCACAAGGGACAACTTGAAGGCGATGCCGGCAAGAAACATCCCCCACCCCGCCAGCAGCAGTGGGGATATCCCTGTCCCGAACACCGCGGCCAGATCCAGGGAACCGGCGGCGACGTAGAACAGGGCGATGCCGAAGGCGAGGAAGGCGGCCGACAGGGCGCCGGGGAGGAGGTACTTGAGACCCGCCTCGGCGGAGCCCTCCCGGGCCAGGTCCATGGCCACCAGGATGTAGAAGGCAAAGGTCATCGCCTCCAGGCCGAGAAAGAGGACCAGCAGGTTGCCGGCCGATGCCAGGGTGACCATGCCGAAGACGGCGAAGAGGACCGTGGCCGGGTACTCCTCCCCCCTGATCCCCCGGGCCTCGTTGTAGACGGCGGCGATGGGGAGCATCGCCCCCCCCAGGAGACAGAAACTGACGGTAAAGAGCCGGGCCAGGGGGGTGGCGACGAGGCCGAGTTGGGGGGAAACCGCATGAACGGGGTCCTGCAGGCTCCAGAGGGCCGCGCCGAGGAGCGCGGCAACGGCGATCCAGGTCGGGGTCCGGCCGGGGAAGAGCGCCCCGAGCCCCAGGGCCAGCAGGGCTCCGCCGGCCAGAAACAGAAGGGGGAGGAGGTTCCAGAGGTCGGCCACGGTCATGGTGTCACCCCCAGGAGAAGCGCCACCGGCAGGTGGAGCAGGTCGAGGAGCGGCGCGGGGTGGAGCCCCAGGTAGAGGTCCAGGAGGGCCAGCACCGCCAGCCCCCCCCCCTCCCGCAGGGTGATGTCGTCCAGGGGAAGGGGCGACCGCTCCTCCAGAAAGAGGAGCTCCTGCACCAGCCGCACCGAATAGACCAGGGGGATGATAACCCCGAGGAAGGCGAGGGTCGTGGCCAGGTGGGCGGACTTGAAGCTCCCCGCCAGGACGAGGAACTCGCCGACGAAGTTGTTCAGGCCGGGAAGGCCGGCCGAGGCCATGGCGAAAAAGAGGAGGCAGAAGGAGAAGCGGGGAACCTTGCCCCAGAGACCGCCGAAGGCGGCGATCTCCCGGGTGTGGGCCCGCTCGTCCAGCATCCCCACCAGGGCGAAGAGTGCCGAGGTGGTCACCCCGTGGTTGACCATCACCATCAGGGCCCCGGAAAGGGCCACCGGGGTGCCGGCGGCGATTCCCAGGGCGACGAACCCCATGTGGCCGATGCTGGAGTAGGCCACCAGCCGCTTCATGTCACGCTGGGCGAAGGCGATCCAGGAGGCGTAGAGGATGCCGGTCACCCCCAGGACGAGGAGGAGCGGTGTGAAGGTCCGGGCCGCCTCGGGGAAGAGGGGGTAGCCGAAGCGTATCAGGCCGTAGGCGCCGGTCTTGAGGAGAAGCCCGGCCAGAAGGACGCTGCCGGCGGTGGGGGCGTCGGTGTGGGCGTCGGGGAGCCAGGTATGGAGCGGGACCAGGGGGAACTTGACGGCAAAGGCGAGGAGGAAGGCGGCGAAGAGCCAGAGCCCAGCCCCCCCGGGCACGGCAGCCTTCGCCAGTTCCGCCAGGGCGAAGGAGTAGACCCCGGTCCGGCTGCCGTGGATGAGGTAGACGCCGATGATGGCCAGGAGCATGAGGAGCGAGCCGGCCAGGGTGAAGAGGAAGAACTTCACCGCCGCGTAGACCCGGCGGCCATGCCCCCAGATGCCGATGAGGAAGAACATGGGGATCAGCATCACCTCCCAGAAGAGGTAGAAGAGGAAGAGGTCGAGGGAGAGGAAGACCCCCATAATACCGCTCTCCATGACGAGGATGAGGAGGTAGTGGAGCGCCACCCGATCCGTCACGGCCCGCCAGGAGGCCAGCAGGGCCACCACGGTCACGAGGGCGGTGAGCGCCGTCATGAGCAGGCTGATGCCGTCCATACCCACTATGAAGCGGATTCCCAGCTGGTCGATCCAGGGGAGGTCAAGGCGGAGGAAGTATCCCCC